>JAZDFJ010000037.1:0-4371 GCA_043807995.1 Candidatus Woesearchaeota archaeon | reverse complement strand
TGTTTCCTGCCTTCATATCTTTTGGCGTGAATTCAAGAAAGTACTCTTCAGCCATGCTTAGCTCTAGATTGTATGCCCAAAGCCTTGTTTTCCCCTCTGAAACTTCTGTCTCAGAAGCTGTTGTGTTTGAATTGTTCAAAGAATGCTCTGTCTGGTTTGCTTCAGCAGGCTCATCAGTATTCCCTGTGTTTTCTATTTCAGAAAGCTCATCGAAGAAATTGTCGTCTATTCCCAGTTCGGATGTTTCTGTCTCAGAAAAGTCTCTTTGGTTCAGGATCTTGATAGGCATCACAAGCAGCAGGGCAAGAAGCAGCAGTACAACAATGACGCCGACTGCAGAATATATTATCGGCTCTATACTGTCCATCCTGTTCTTTTTGTTTACCTGCACCACTCTTTTCTTTTTGGCGCTTTTTGCCTTGTTTTCAGTTTTAGCTGACATTACTACTAAGAAATAGAAATCAGTTTAAATATTTTTGCATAACTATAATGATAATCTGAAAGAATACGCAGAGAGATTATTTTCTCCCGAATACGACGTCAACCTGCTTTGAGTAGTCACTGACTCTGGACAAAATCGAAGGCAAAAAATATTTTTCAATATGCTCTGAATATATCTCGCTGATAGAAAGCTTTTCCTTAATCATGTAGCTGTTTTTGAGCTTGTCAACAAGAAAAAGATCTCTCAGCCTTAAGATCTGCCTTCTGACATTTGATGAGGCAATGCCCTGCATCGGCAGAGCGTGCTTTTTCCTGCTTTTCATCACAAGGTCTTTCACAGCTTCGCTGCTTAAAGGCTTTTTCGCCTCCAAAAGAACCTGAAGAACATCGACGACAACATCCCTTGAGTCGCCTGGCTGAAGCAGGCCCACAGAAAGGCAGAACTTCCTGACCAATTCCCTTTTTGAAAGCTTGTCAGGCTTTTCGTATTTCCTGAGAGTTATCTCTGCGATAGGTGTGTCGATTGATATTGTTTTTTTCATCAATGATTAATATTATTAAGCATATTTAAAAATGTTTTGCCAAATAAGACGTACCTTTATGTGAAATTACTCTGGAAATTTCTCATCCCTAAAATGCAAGGCATTTTTGGTATCAATGTAAGCTAGTGCAACATAAAACCGCGTTTTAGTTGCACGAACAAAGCGGATGATTTGTAGATGTGCTTATAAGGGGGCTTCATACACGAATAAAGGGCTCTGTTTCAAATATATTCTTCAACATCATTTTTCATTCACACAAATATTTTAATTCAGGATATGCTCTGGCTAGGAAAATGGCAAAAACAGTATCGCGTTCCGCTTCTGAGGATTACGAACCAGTAAAACTGCCGCTGAATCCGCGAATCGGCCATATCGTGCCTAAGGATTTCATAACAGATTACAAAGATAATACTGTAGTTGTGCTGCGAGACACGCTTTCAGAAGAGCAGTTCGGGGTTTTTTATGCTTTGAGGACAATTACAGCAAAAGTGGCCCATGATTATCCGAAGTCCGGCCAAAGCACAGAAACCGCGAAGATTTCCAGGCTCGGTAAACTGCGGACAACATTGCCCTCTCTTCCGAGCCAGCAGAGCGGTTCAGAAAGATATGAGATCGGCATTTTTTTAGTGCCTGCAAAACTTCTCTCTGTTGAATTGATTCCTATCACATTTTTCAATTATGGAGTAAGAGATCGGGCTGATCAGAAAGTCGCGCTTCCTCAACATTATTTTTCAAGGCTGCGTCATAGCGCAAAATTGTTGGTTAACCAAATTGAATTTGCTCATGAGAATCTTGAGAGATTCGGAAGCTCTGGAGCCAGAGCAGTATTTTCCCATAATTCTGGAAGGGGAATTGTAGAGGTTTTAGGCGATAATCTTCGTGAAGTAACAGGGCCTGTGCCTGATGTGCGTATTGTCTTTCTAAGTACAGGAGATTTGGGCACTCAGGTTGACTATTTTGAAACAGTTTCAGGCTTGAGAAAAAACCTTGACCAACATGCAGACGGGATAATATTCAGAGACGAATTCCACGGATTCGCATACAATCTCCCAGAGAATTTTAAAGGAAGAGATCTTTCAGGAATTCTTCACGGAAGCAATGTTTTTCTCTGATTTTTTCTTTGGGCTCTGCCCGTAACCTCAGCGAGGTTTCGAAATGCTAATTTCAAAATGTTTTCTGGCAGATTCATCATACTTCCGATTTCAGCTGTTGCCCGAACTAAAGAAATTTCAGCAGAAATTCTCTGTTGTTCTGCAAAAACTCATTTCAATCATGGCTCTCTGCAGACTCAGAAGCTGCTGGCTTTGGCAGATGCCTGTTGATTAGTTTTTCAAGCTGCGTTTTGTCAGGATTGCTGCTGTCAGCCAAGGCAAGCTGAAGAATGCTTGTGCAGTTTTCTCCAGGATATACTCCTCCGACCATTCTTTCCTCGCCTATCCCGAGTAGGGCAAGCAATGCTTCTTCTGTTTGCAGTCTTATCACTCTGCCTCCGAGCACATATTGTCTTCCGCAGATATCGCCCTTGTCGTCATAAAATGAAATGGGCGGCTTTGCCCATGACCCTATCACAAGAACATCTCTTGTGTATTCATCTCTAAGCACAAGCTCGACAACAGTCGGAACTTCTTTGGGAATCCTTTTCGGCCTGGCAGGCGCTGGCGGAAAAGCTTTATTTTCATTCTTTCCCCGCGTATTGCAGCACTCTGTTACCACTCTTCCTGTTGTTTCATAATCCTTTGCAAAAAATACATAATCTCCTGAACTGCTGATAACACAGCTCACTTCAACACCCATTCTGAGATCTGGATCATTATTGCTGTACGAAAGAATCACATCCCTTCGTAATCCGGGACAGCTGACCTTGAAGTTTCCCCTTGTATCTTTCCCGTAAATTATTCCTGTTGGTGCCATGTTTTTCCTCCGATGAATTATCTATATATATTATTAAATATCGTATCTTAAATATCGTAGATGTTTTAAGTATCTTAAGCAACAAATCTTAAATATCATATCTTAAACATCGTGTATCGTATCTTAAATAAGCCTTCTGCTTCTCAGCTGGATATGCGCCAAATTAGCCCTAAAGCAGGTATCCGGCCAAAAGCCGAACAAGTTATTTGCGGCTCTTTTCCATTCTGGAATGCAGGCTATGGCTGCCAATTCTTCATTGGAGCGCGCTGCCATTAGCATAGTCAGCGGATTTTTTTGCGGACTCGTGTTCACTCTTCTGTTTGCACTTTCAGTATGTGCTGTTCTCAGAAGCTGGTATGCTGCATCTGCTCTTGCACAGCGTGTCTCCCACAGGCCAAAAATGGAATAAACCATTCTTGTTACCAAAGGATTTCCTGAAATCCTGCGAAGATATTCAAAAGGCGAGCCGCAAAGCTCATCCTGAAGTTTGCTGACTTTTTCAGCATAGCTATTCCGCCTATATACTCGAAATGCGTATGCAAACATGAACATGGAAATTGAATTCTTTTTTTAAAGATTGCCATTAAATGCAACCTTCAGAGTAGTTACAACACAAAAAACTTTTTAAATAGCTGACTGTTCTGTTCTGGAATGATCAGAGCATTGAATGGAACAGAGCCTGTATTGTTGCTTGATAACCACACAATGGGAGCTGCTTATGGCATTTTAATTCAAGAGCTTCTCAGAAGAAAAGTGAGACTATTTTCGACTCTTTCAGAGGCTGAACAGGAAATAGTAGATTTGCTGGAAAGAAATGGGGAAAATGGATATGCTGCTTTTCTTATTGAGCCGTTTTATTACATCCTAAGTGGTTCAGAAAGCCATACCTGCCGCCGACTAAAAACCATGATGGTGTGCGCAAGAACAGGCTTGGGATTGCCTGTTGTTGTGACTTCAACACAAAGCCCGGAAGATATATTTGCCAAAAGCGGATTGAAAAAAGGCGAGCATTATGAAGAACATGTCTCCAAATATGGCGGTTTTGCAGAGAAATTAAGAACAACTGTGGATAGATTGCTGCAGCAAGAGACAAGAACCAGCGGTTTGTTGGGATTATACCCTAATCATGAAACTTTTTAGGATCAAGCATCCCCTTAATAATTATATTCAAAACAAGATTTCATCATACTTTTCTGGCGTGTTTTAAAAATAGACGATGGTTATGAGATAAAACCGCAAGATTTATAAATAAATGCGGGTTCCAAAGCTTTAATATAATATCAGTCAATGTAGTTTCATCCAGGCTCGGCGAGATTAAAATGGCAGGTGTTTTTCTTTAAATCACACAGTTTTGAAAAGCAGAGACACCTATGCCGAATGTTTAACTCTCTATTGCCAAAATGCCCTGGTGGTGTAGTGGCCTATCATGAAGCCCTGTCGTAAACTTAAACGCAGATTCAATGCATAAAAGCTTTAC
>JAZDFJ010000036.1:0-5011 GCA_043807995.1 Candidatus Woesearchaeota archaeon | reverse complement strand
CCCACGCCAGGAGGCCCGACAAGGATGATGTTCCTGCTGACCAGCAGGGCAGACTTGAGCGCCTGCTTTGCGCTCTCCTGTCCTAGTATTTCTGAAAAATCCGCTTGCTTTAGGTTTTGTTTGAATAATTCTGATTTCATGCCCGAAAAAGAGTTGATTGCTGTTTATAAAGTTTGCTTATTGATTACAATGCATTTGCCGACAGAAAAGCACAATTCCTACTTTTTGATGGTAAAATATATAAATTGACTCTGATTCATGCCAGCATCGGCGCGAAAGCGCATTCATTTCAGGAAATTGTTTTTGGAGGAGATAAACATGGCTAATGTTGATCAGACTTATCGTAAACGAAAGCAGAGAACTTTTCCTTCTTTTTTTGCTGAAAGGGACCGAGTAATACTTCAAGAATATCGTGAACAAATGCAGAGAACTTTTTCCACTTTTGTAAGAGAAAAAGGCTATCAGTATTCTCCGTCGGCAGATGTAGCTTGGACAACTCTAGGAACTCTTGTGCTGCGGTTTGACGGTTGCCCGGATTTAAGACATCCGGATTGGCCAAGAAGAGTATGTGCAACACTCAACATAGATGATACCTCACAGGGTTTACAGACAAACTATGCAGAGATGGCAAGAAATTTTTCTATATTGGCATTAGCCAGGAATAACCTTCCGCTTGAGAGTTGGTTTAGAATCACTGAGTTTAGGAACACCAACCGCGCCTTTATTTTTGGCTATCAATTTGAAGCAGAATTGTCAGATCTGATTGAAACAGCAGGTGTCAGATTCACCCAGTTCCTTAAATCAGTGGCAGACGCCTATGAAATCGCAAAGACAGAGGTTAACGGCTATTCTGTATCTAGTTTATGCGACCGTCCAATACAACCTAGTGTAGCGTCCATTGACCTTCCTGCCGGCGAAGATGACGATGATAGCTGGTTTTATGACGGAGTGTAAGCAATTTAATCAGGAGGAATAAACATGAAGGAAAAAGACGCGATGCGTGACGCATACCTGAGAATCATGACTGAGCTTGCGGCATCACTTGTTGGGCCGTTAGGACTTTCCTTTAACCGCGTAACTGCAGCAGAATCAAGAGATTCAGTGATTGGCAATGTTGGAACTCTGGTTTATCGGCCGCCGTACAATATTGATCATCTTTTTGTAGACTTAATGTTGCCGACATACACAGATGTAGCTGGCATAAATCTTGTTTCTTTCAGAACCGCGGTCAGGTTTCATCCAGGCAGACTTTTCAATATATGCGGTGATATCGATGCAGTGACGCAAATGCTTGCCAGAGCAAAGAGATACTCTCAGGCATTCACTGATGCCAACTTTGAATTAATCGAAGAAGCAGTATCGCACCCTTACGACCTGGGAAATTCTCTTTTTGAAAATAGTTTTGAAATCTCAATCGGAAATGATCCGAACAAACTGGACAGGCCAAATTCGTTTTTTTATACCTGTTTTGAGCGCACTATTCGCAATACAGCAAGAGCCTTGCATGCATGCGACAACAGGCTCACTCCAGAGGATAAGCTTGCAAGGATGACCTCTCCTGAAAGAGAGATATGAGAATTTTAGATCGGAGGAGATAAACATGACAAGAAGAACATATACACGCGATCCAGAGTATCAGAGGAGATTGGCTCACAAAAACAGAATGATTGTTCTTGCAGAAAATCTGGCACAGCCTTTAGGGCTTGAATATCGATTGCCTAGTAAAGGAGGGTTAACACTGCATATGGCAGTGAATCAGATGCCTACATTGGGTTATGAAGTTATTAAAAGTTTTTTAACTGTCGATATTTGTTTGCCTTCTATTGGGGAATTTCAAAACGGTGTTTTTGATGTTGTTCTCTGTGCTTTGCCTGGATGTTATTACGATTGGATTGGTGATTTTGGCAAAATCGCCGGTTTATTTGGAAAAGCTGTTGACATTAGAATAGCTCTTTCTGCTTCCGGAGGCAGACTTATCTGCGATATGTCTTCAGGTAGAACATTAGGCAATGCTTTATTTTCAGCTGACTATCTTTTTAGATTCTGTTCCGAAATGGAAGAAAGACCCGAAGATCCTGAAGTGATCGCTGCATTAGATTTGAAACTTGGATCTGAAATACGAAACAGTGCAAGAGCGATCTACAGGGTTGAAGGCAGGCTCACGCCTGAAGATGCGCTTGCAAAGATGACCTCTCCTGAAAGAGAGATATGAGAATTATAGATAGGAGGAAACAAACATGACAGATGCAAATAATATAGGGCATGACAGTGTCCAAAATATTCGTGAAAGACGTATGGAATATATTAGAACAATGCGCGCTGCAGCTGAAGCGCTTCAAATTCCATTAGGGCTAGATCTTTTCCCAAAAAGTGCTAGATCTGCAAACGATGTGATGTTTTTGCGTTTTTCGTCATGGTTTGGTCAGCTTTTTGTTGATTTCCAACTGCCTGGCTATGAAGTTGCAGAATCTTCTTCAATGTGTGATGTTTCATTTGACGTTGTTCTTAGATTCAGCCCAGGAGAGCTTTACAGGAATACACAGAGCGTCAGAGCAGTTACTCAAATGCTTGCCACTGCAGAAAAACTTTCAGATAATCTATACAAATTTGGCTTTGCTTCAATTTCAAAAATGTCAACAGATGCAATTGACTTATCACGCGCAACATTTTGGTATTCCTTTAGGGCCAGAGCCGCAAGGCCAGATAGTATAGCAGAAATGCCGCAGTTAGCCAGTGCTTTTGTACGCCGGGCTGTGCCTAAACTTTATGCCATCGACGGCAGGCTCACGCCTGAAGATGCGCTTGCAAAGATGACCTCTCCTGAAAGAGAGATATGAGAATTATAGATAGGAGGAAACAAAAATGACACCAGAAACTATGAAACAACAAACTCAAGCACCGGCTGATGTTCCGGATTCTAATGAAAGATTGTATAATGAAGCATTACATTATGGGCGTATGAACAGCCTTGTGTCAAGGCTTGCAAGGCCTCTTGGATTTTCAATTGAAATGGGTATTATGTTCGAACATAACAGCTCTGCGTGGGGTGAATGTAAACAGTGGCATTCACTTAGTTTGCATGATCCCAGAAATGCAATGTTTGTTAGATTTTCATTGCCTACATATGGCGAGTTTTTGTATGGAGCATGGGGTCTGGAAATTTTTTTTAATCCAGAGAGACGCTATCAAGAATCTGGCAAAGATGTCGATGCTACCCGCTCTCTTGGTAGTATGTTTAGGTCACTGTCGGATTGCATGAGTAATTTATCTTATGCCGACCGTCAACTTACATGCGAACAAGGCACCTTTCCTGAAACTATTGCCGGGCCATTCAATCTCAGATACAGGGTTGATTTTTGTGAGCCTGCGGATAGTTCTTCTCAGCCAACGGATGTTGGAATGAGAATGACTAGGCTTGAGGCATCATTAGTTTCTGTGGCATTGGTTATCGCTAACTCTTTACACAGAGAGCTTCCAATGAACACAGAAGTGCGCGAGAGAATGTTTCATGACAGGATGCGCGCACGTAAAGAAATAGAAGATGAAGATGATGAGTGGTATTAATTGTTAATGAACAGCATAATCGGAGGAATAAACATGACAGGACAAACAGCTGGACAACGATCTTTACCAGCATCAAGTGCAACCGAGCATAGAAAAAGAATGGAGAGATTAGCAAGATCGCTTGCAGGGTCATTGAATCTTAAATATATGGAGGAACCAATGCTGCGCTTTAAACCAGCTGGTGGAACAAGAGGACTTCTTGTGGATATCCGTATGCCTGCGCAAGAACAGATTACCAGTGGTTATGTGGTTAGTGTTCAGTGCAGCCCTGGAGCGGTTTATGCGGATAGTAATCATCGAATCGCTCTTGTTGTTGACATGTTCGTGAAAGCACGAAGATACAGTGAGGCTATTAGAGCCCTGGGTGGCAGATTCGCAAACACATCCGGAAATTTTGGAGATTTGAACCTGGATATTATCACTTCTTTCTATACCATCGCATATGAACATGCTCCAGAAAGTTTTGGAGAACAGACTGTGTGTCTTTATAGAGACATACGCCGGCTTGTACAGGCCCTGCGTGCTGTCGATGTAGAAGATGCTACCAGTCTATCTTATCCTGATCCATGGGGAATATAGAATTTTTTTTCTTTTGATTAATATTCAGATATTCTTACTTAGATTTTTTCTTTCAATGAAAATAAAGGCAAAACTAATCAAACAGAACATAAAGCTTTTCGCCGTCAAGGGCGAGCTTGAATGGCTCTGCGCCTGTGTCTATGACATCGTATTCGCGCATGTCGCTCAGGCTTATGATAGATATCTCATTGCTTCCTGTGTCTGCAACATACGCGTCTGTCATGCTGAGAACAATATCTTTAGGAGCATAGCCGACTGTGTTGTCTTCAATGATTTTCATGAGCATCAGGTCAATTACTGAAATAGTGTCGTCCTCGCTGTTGGCGACCAAAAGTGTTCTCCTGTCTTTCACAGCAAACGCATATGCCCCATTGCCTAAGCTTATCTCTGCAGAGATTTTCATGTGCTCTGTGTCAATGATGTAGAGCTTTTCCTCATCCCTGCTCAGCGCATATGCGACCTTGCCGTCTTCAGAATATGATATTGCAGCAGGGTTTTTTCCGGCTGAAAGCCTTCCGTCAACCCTCTTCTCCTCGAGATTGATGCTTACAATCTCCCCGTCTTTTAATCCTGCAAGCGCGAACCTTGAATCAGGGGATATTGCGACGCTTATTGGCCTGTCCCCTGCAATAACCTGCCCGAGCTCTTTCTTTTTCTCAATATCTATTATTGAAATAGTGTCTGATTTTACATTGTTGTCAGAATCCCTGTTTGCGGTTACTGCAATCTTGTAATCCCTGCTGACTGCCAGGGCTTCAGGGTTCCAGCCTGTATTTATTTCAGTTATCCCGCCTGTTTTCGGGTTGAAGATGATAAAGATGTTCTTGTCCGAGTCTGTGAAATACAGCAGGCTGTTTCCTGCCTTCAT
>JAZDFJ010000035.1:0-4825 GCA_043807995.1 Candidatus Woesearchaeota archaeon | reverse complement strand
GGATTTAGGCCGAAGACCTTTAATGCCTTGTCAGATATTTTTTCAAGCCTTGCTCTTATCTCTATCGGAGACAGCCTTTTCTCCTCTTCTATGAATGTTGTGGGCTTTTCAAGGCTGATTTTTTTCTGCTTTTCCTTGCAGTAAGGGCATTTCGTGACTGTCCTTAATGACAGGATTATCTCTTTTATCTTTGCGCTTCTCTCTTCAAGCCCTCTTTCATAGGTTATCTTCTCGAGTATGTCAGTATGATTCTTGATTTCATTTTCAGGAATAAGTATATTCCCGCATGCCCTGCATGTGCATCTTAGAATATCAAGTATCTGGGGAATAAAAGCAATGTGAACAACAGGCCTGGCAAGCTCTGCATAGCCAAAGTGGCCAGGGCATTCCTTTAGCCTGTCTCCGCAGGTCTTGCATTTTAATCCAGGATCTATGACTCCGAGCCTGACATCCATCAGTCCGCCGTCAACAGGATAGCCCTCTTTGTCGTAGAGCTCTGGCGTGACTATCTTGGCGCAGGCCATATCTTTTATAAATTTCGGGCTCAAAAGACCGAATGTGATTTTGTTGACGAATTTCGGAACAGATTCTGCCATTTTTTGTTTCCTCTTAATATCTTGATATAATCAGTAACAACTATTGTTTATATTTGTTAATTTATATTCATAATCAATAATTTATAGTTATAATCATTATATTTTTATAATCATTATATTATCATCAGTATTTGCTTTTCAGGCCAAGCTTTGGATAGAGAGTCATTGCCTTTAATTCATCAAGCATGAGCTTGAATGCATAGCTGAGCTCAACATTCGATATCTCGACATTCTCCCCGCAGATAGGGCAGAAGTGTTTGTCCTTTCTCGCATCATGGACTGCAATCATGCCGCAGCTCTCGCATATGGGGAATATTGTCTTGTCTGAGTCAAATCTTTCCTTGAGCAAAAGAGATGCTCCGTGGGCTACAAGAGTGTCTTTTTCCATCTCTCCAAGCCTTAATCCGCCCTCTTTTGACCTTCCCTCTGTCGGCTGTCTTGTCAATAGCTGCACCATTCCTGTTGCTCTTGAATGGAACCTGTTTGCAGCCATGTACTTCAGCTTCAGATAATACATGTTGCCGATAAATATTCTGACTTTGAATTCCTCGCCTGTAATGCCATTGTACATTGTCTCTGAGCCGTCTTCCCTGAATCCGCGCTTCAAAAGCTCCTGCCTCAGGTCTTCCTCGCTCTCGCCGTCAAAGAATGTTCCGTTGATAAATCTTCCAGACAGGGCGCCTACTTTTCCGCCGAGCAGCTCTATCATATGAGCCATTGTCATCCTCTTAGGCAGGCTGTGCGGCGAATAGATTATGTCAGGCCTGATGCCTGTTGTAGTGAATGGGATGTCAGCTTCAGGGGCCACAAGCCCTATGACTCCTTTCTGGGCGTGCCTGCTTGTGAACTTATCGCCAAGCTCTGGTATTCTCTGCTCTCTCAATCTTGCCTGCACAAGCTTGTTGCCCTCGACATTTTCAGTGACAAGCACAAAGTCAACAACTCCTTTTTCGCCGTGCTTCAATGCCATCGAGGACTCTCTTCTCATGTTGTTGGCAAGGCTGTACTCGTCCATTGAGCTTAGGAACCTTGGCGGGCTTGTCTTTCCGATGACAACATCGCTTTCTTTTACACACGCCTCAGGGTAGATTATGCCGTCCTCTTCGAGGAACCTGTAGTCATGCTCTGACTTGTAGCCTTTCACGTCTTTGTTTGGGATTGATATCTCATCAATAAGCCCTCCTGAATACCTGAGCTCCTCTGTGATGACAGGCCTGAAATAGGTTGACCTTCCAAGCCCCCTATCAATAGAACCCCTGTTGATAACCAGCGCATCAAGCATGTTATAGCCCTCAAAAGCCATGAAAGCCACGACAACATTCTGACCTGATGGATGCTTGTCAAAACTGAGAATATCATGGATAACGCTGGTTACAATCGGCACCTGCGAATAGTGGAGCAGGTTAACGTCCATGTCCATTCTGCAGAAGAAGTTTGCAGCATAGAATCCTATGCCCTGCTTCTGGGTCTTTGAGCCCTGTGAAAGCCTTACTCCGTGGTTGTGCTCTCCGAAAGGAACAAGTGATGAGCAGATGCTGAACATGTCAAGAGGTGTTATCTCGAGGTGGGTGTGCTCCGGAGTAAGCTCGTGCTCGTAAAACGCGACATACGCGCTCTCCTCCTCTGTAGAGTCAAGGTATTCTATGATGCCCTGCTGCACAAGGTCAGACCATGTTATCTCATTTTTCTCGAGCTGCTGGTAATGCCTTTCTGTGAGCATTGACTTTCCGTCTTTGACAATTATCAGGGGCCTTATAGCCCTTCCTGCCGAGGTCTCGATATAAACCTGGTCAAGTTTTTCATTGTACAGCACATTCACGCAGAAAGGTATTTTGTTGGGATTCTTTGAAGAGCTCTTTCTTGCAGAGACTATATTCTCTACAAACTCTTTTGGGTTCTTCACTTTTCCCATGTATTTGTTGTCAATATATACTTCTGCCATTTTAATCATTAATCCTGTGAATAGTTTTTTAGTAATTCTTTATTTAGTTTTGATCTGTTATCAAGTCTTTTTTGGTTTTTTTAGTTTTTTTTCAGTCCTTTTTTTCCTTGATCTTGAAATCAGTCTCAAGCCCGAGCAGCTTTAATGTTGAAAACACTGCCCTCTCATCGATCTCAGGGCTGATGTTGCATAAAAGCGAAAGGTTTTTTCTCAGGCCGATAGGAGTTCCCTCAGGAGTCTCGCTTGGGCACAGCCTTCCGAGATGGGTGCCGTGCAGGGCTCTTGCCTCAAAGTTCTCCTGGCTTGTGGACAGCGGGCTGACAACCCTCTGTAGCTCTGAAACAGTATGGAGATAATTAACTCTCTCGATTCTCTGGGAGACTCCTTTCCTGTTTCCAACCCAGGCCCCTGTTGCCATTGAGCTGTAAATTCTCTCTGTGAGAAGCTTCTCCCTGATAATAACTTTTATAGTCGGGAATTTGCCTCTTTTGACAATCCTCTGGAAGTTATAAAGCATATCCCCGATAAGCACTTTGAGATTCACCTTGAAAAGGTCTGCAAGCAGGTCTCCTGCAAGCCTGAGCCTCTTGTTCATGTAATGATCCCTGTCATCCTCAGGAAGCTGGCCTGAAGACACAAGCAGGAATTTCCTGATCATCTTGCAGAGATTTATCGCCTTAAACATTCGATCCTCTTTCCTGATGCTCATGTGCGGAAGCAGGTATCTGTCGAGAATGTCCCGCATCCTCTCGATCCTTATCTCTTTTGCCTGGGCGATTCCTATTTTCTTTGCAACAAAATCAACAGCCTCATCCTCGTCCTTGAGGTCGACAAATTCGTAAAGGTTGATAAAGACCTCAGAGCTGCTTTCCATGCCGATATTTTTTATTATCTCCTCGTCCCTTGTCATGCCAAGGGCTTTGATAATCGGAATAATCGGGATTCTCTTGACTCTTGTGAATGTCAGATAGATTATGCCGTCTTTTAATTTTTCAAACTGGTGCGGAATCTTGTAAGAGCCTCTTTCAGAAAACAATTTTCCGACAAACTCGCTTACGCCTATATTTTCCTTGCTGATAAGCAGTTTATTGGCAGCAAGATCCTCAATCGCGACAACAACCTTTTCAGTTCCGTTGATTATAAAGTAACCGCCGGGATCATCAGGGTCCTCGCCTTTCCCGATAAGCTCTTTTTTTGACAGGCCGTGAAGATGGCAGTTTTTTGAATGAAGCATAATCGGCAGGCTGCCAATCTGAGTCTTGAAAGACTCTCTCTGCATGCCGTTGATATATGAAGAGACTTCTATGAAAACTGGCGCAGAATAGCTCATCTTTCTGAGCCTTGCCTCTGACGGGAAAATCATTCTTTTTGAGCCGTCAGCCTCAATAATCTCTGGTTTTGTCACCCAAATCCTGTTGAACTTTATCTTGAAGTCTTCCACATTCGTGGGTATTATTGTCGGCTCTATATCCCTGTTTTCAAGGATTATCTCAGAGAGCTTCTTCTCTATGAAAGCGTTAAATGAGTCTATCTGGGCCTTTACTATCGAGTTTTCCTCGAAATATTTTCTCAGTATAGTCCTCTGATTATTCAAAATCAACTGCTGACTCATGGATGACCTCTCTGTAAAAAATGCTTTTTCCGCCAAAAGGGTTTTCCCTTGTGACCATGATAATATCGCCGATTTTGGCGTCGAGATTTGCGATTGCAGGGTCTGTTATAAATATGCCTGGAAGCTGGTTCACGCCTAGATTATATCTTTGCAGGCATTCCTGCTTTTCCTTTTCAGAAAGCTTTTCGTGCTTAGGCTTCAGGTAATGATCTTCCGCCTGTTCGACGATTTTCTTTGATTTTTTCTTTTTCGCTGCCATTTTTTGAAAACAACCCTGAAATTATGATATGAGCCGGACGGGATTTGAACCCGCAACAACCTGATTTCTCCAAAGCTTAAAAGTCAAGTGCTCTACCAAGTTAAGCTACCGGCCCATAAGACGCGCCATTATGGGACATTTCATTGAAATTTCTATCCCTAAAAATGCAAGGCATTTTTTGGCATCAATGCAACTGTTGAACTGTGGTATTAAAGGGAATGCCGCAAAAAGCGGAATCTTTAGTTGCACGGACTTATGCTGTTAAGCTATTTTTGTTGTCTCATCAGCCCTGTTAATGTAGCCCGAACAGGTCAAGCAACTTGTCTTTGGTTTTTGAATGAACGCCCCGGCCGGGATTCGAACCCGGGTCGAAGCCTTTCTGTAAAGCTTTTATGCATTGAATCTGCGTTTAAGTT
>JAZDFJ010000034.1:0-2020 GCA_043807995.1 Candidatus Woesearchaeota archaeon | reverse complement strand
GATGAAAGGCATTTGATAGAGTTCCCGTTGTTTGAGATAGAGGTTGCGCACTGTGGCCTTGAAAACCTCAAGGAAGAGATAAGCAATATTTTCAGGGCAATGATTGAGAATGTCGAAAAAACCTGCCATGATGAGATTGAGTTTCTCCTCGGCTCAGCTGTGCACCTTGAGCTGCTGAAGCCCCCGTACAATTCAATGACATACAGGGATGCTGTCATGGCGCTTTCAGCTTATAACCTGAAGTTTGGCGATGACCTGAAGTCAGTGCACGAGCAGGAGCTTGTAAAACAAAATAAAGGAAAGCCACTGTTCATCACGCATTTCCCCCAGCACATAAAGTTTTTCAACATGAGATTGAACAGGGAGGACAATACAATAGTGAACAGCATGGACCTTATTATGCCGTACAGCGGGGAGGCAGTTGGCGCAGCAGAGCGCGAGGAGGATTACAATATACTGAGGAAACGGCTGGAAGAGTCAGATATGCTCAGGCTGCTCAAGGATGCTGTAAAAAAGGAAAGCAGGTTCACTGGCAAAAGCAGTGATGAGATTCACAAAGAAGCTATGTCCCGCTTTGACTGGTATGTTGACATAATAAAAAACAAGCCAATAAGCCACGCTGGGTGCGGAATTGGCATAAACAGGGTCTGCCAGGCAATACTAAACACAGATGACATAAGGCATGCAACAGCATTCCCCCTGAACAGGGAGACATTGTTTTGAGTAATACAGCAGGCAGGAAGCTATCATAGCAAGGTTTCCTGTAAAGGAAAGTGCAAAAGCTGCCTAGGTTATCAGGAAAAGTGTTTGGATTTAGGTTAAGAGAAGTAGTGCGATAGCATTCCCTCTGAACAGGGAGACATTATTTTGAGTAATGCTATAAATCGGGTTAATCATCCATCGGGCTTTTAATGTTACGAATGTCTTTATTGGATACTTTTGTATAGATTAATGTTGTGCTTATATCTGAATGACCCAGCAAATCACGGATATACCTTATATCTGTGCCATTTTCCAAAAGATGCGTTGCAAAAGAATGCCTTAGTGTGTGGGGTGTTATATTCTTTCTTATGCCTGCTTTCATGGCAGCGGTTTCAATGATTTTCTGTATTGTTCGCTGGGTGTATTTCCCATCCCTGTTGGTTAAGAAAACATAACTATGTTTGTCAGATGTTAAATTCATTAAGTTATCTTTTACTTTCAAAGAGAGCATGACAATCCTGTCTTTTTTTCCTTTTGCTCTTTTCAAATGAATTAGGTTTCTGTCAAAATCAAGGTCCTGCCATTTGAGGTTTATTATCTCGCTGATTCTAAGCCCCGCTGAATATCCCACCTGAATAATCAGCCGGTGATTCACATTTTTTGTAGATGAGATAAGTCTTTCAATTTCTTCTTTGGAAAGTATTACCGGAAGTTTCTTCTCTCTCTTGACATTAGGCAGGTTATCCAGAACTTCCTGTATTTCTGTGCTGTCTTTTTTGATTGCATTGAGATAGAATTTAACTGCAAAACCCGCAGATCTCACAGTTTCATCAGAATTGCCTTTATCTATGAGTGCAAGAAGAAACACTCTTGGCTGTTTTCCAGATGAGATAAATCTCTTGATGTAGTGCAGGTAATTATCTATGGTCTTTTGTGAATACCCCTTCAGCTTGCATTCCTGCACAACAATGCTCTCCGCTTCTGCTTCAGTGCTCTGTTGTCCATTCATAAAATATAAGAAAAACAGCCAAGATATATAAAACTTCGCATTTTATGGCAAATAAGTGTATTAGGCGTAGTAAGAATACGCTTAATAGGTGTTGCGGCGAAATTTCCAATTTTCCTCGACGAGGAAACCTGATTTTCTTAACGAATTGCATCGTTTAACTGCTCCAATCTGAAATAATCAAAGATTACATCAGATAACTACGCAGTTAAACGAAATTTTTTGCAGTCTATGTTTTTTTCTAGAACTAAAAAAAATAGGCAAAAAACTACAGCTAATTCTAAAAATCAGGCAAATTGGCAACTCTTCGCT
>JAZDFJ010000033.1:0-3615 GCA_043807995.1 Candidatus Woesearchaeota archaeon | reverse complement strand
AAAGCCGAGTGATTACAAAGCTTTTTATTTTCTAAGTAATTACCTTTTTTTATGGACATGCCAAAGTTGTATTTGTTTAGCGTCCTCAGGTCGAAATCTCTTCTTTTACCTATGCCAGCCCGTTGCGCGGGGTTGTCCTATTGGCAAACTGAAGGTTTGACGATATTCCGGAAATGTTTGTCATTTCCGATACTTACGGGGGCGCAGGGCAATCGGATTCAGATTCGAGGATTTCGAAGATGCTAAACGAATACCAAAAGTTTTCTGGAAATCCGCTTGACTGGAGAAAAGACCCTGTTCAAACTAAAATAATGTTCCAGAAGAGCTTTAACATTCTCGCGAAAAAGGATTATTCAGGCATAAGCCCAAATGTGTTTGTTGGAAGATTCGGCTATCCTAAAGTGAATGTTGGCTTTTTGTCAACTCAGGAGATTTATGAGAATAATGACAATGTTCCTTTCTGGGTTAAGGAGCAGTATCCTATAAACAAGATTATCGGCTTAAGAACACATCTTATTAACAGTGTTTTCAAGGCAGACATAAAGAGCTTTAACGACAGGTTTCTGCAGATGAGCCAGGAGGTTGCTATGGCCCAGAAGCCAGTTGACATGGAGATAAGCCTTGCCAAAAAGCCTGTCTTTTCTCTTTCATTCAATCAGGAGGCTGCTCCTCACGGGCCAAAGGTCGAGCTTGAAAAGGCAATGCTCACAGGAAATCCGAGAATACCCTTGCCTGTTGAAAAGGTTGTGTCAGATACAGACCTGAAATCTGTTGAGGCATTGAAGTATCTTGCAGGAAAAGGCTTTGACGAGTACTCAATGGTCAAGCTGCTGAGCATTGGCACTCTTGGCCTGAAAAAGAACAGAAGGCTTGTGCCGACGAGATGGAGCATTACTGCAGTTGATGACACTCTTGGAAAAAAACTTATAGCCCAAGTCAAGGACATGGAGGTTGTCAGCAGCTTCACAGTATTTTATGGGAGCCATCTGGGAAATTACTACATTGTTCTCCTTTGCCCGAACATGTGGAGCTATGAGCTGTTTGAGATGTACTTCAAAAGCCCGAGATACACAACAGACCATGAGAGCTTTTTCGGCAGAAAAGGCTATGCCGAGAACACAGCAGGTGGCTACTATTCTGTAAGGCTCGGCATTCTTGAGGGGCTTTCAGCCATGAAAATCCAAGGAGCTGCTTTTGTCTTGAGATTCATTACCGACGAATACTTTGCCCCGCTCGGGGTTTGGGTCACTCGTGAGGCTGCAAGAAAAGCAATGCAGAACAGGATAAAGGAATGCAGCACTCTGAAAGAGGCCCTTGATTTCATTCTTGAGTTCGCAAAGAACAGGTTCAACTACGACGCCTCGCCCCAGATAAGAAAGAGCGTTCTTCTTAATGAGATAATGGCGCAGAAAAGATTGAGTGAGTATTGATTTGACCTTTTTTTAAACACAATCCCAAACTTTTATTAATCAAATAATCTTCTCATATGCATGGAATTAAACGAATTCGAGGAGGAGTTTGAATCTGCCCTGAAGGCAAACAATTTCATTGTTTTCTTCTGCAGCTGCGCCATAAGATACAGCGGAAGAGCAGAGGCTGAGCTGGGGAGAGGCGACAGGCTTGTTATGATCAAAGGAGACAACACTCTCCATATTCACCAGCCTTCTGGCGGAACACCCATAAATTACATGAAGTCCGGCGCAGACATAGTTCTGGAAAAAAGCAGCCATCATTTTATTCTCAAGGCAAAGCATGTCAAGTCCAAAGAGTTTATTGATATGGAAATATTTAGAGTCTATAATTTCATGGCTGAAAAACTGGAGGATGGAGCAAAGCAGATTCTCGTCGGAAACGAGAGGGACATGAGTGACATGATCAAGGAAAACCCTGAAATAATCTCAAAGGATTTCAAGCCTTTAAGCAGGGAAGAGCATACAACCTTTGGATTCATAGATGTGTTTGGGCACGACAAAAACGGAAATCTAGTAATTGTCGAGTGCAAGAGATATGCTGCAGGACTGGATGCAGTCACCCAGCTGAGAAGATATGTTGAGAAGATTAAAGAGCTTAAAGGCACTGACAAAGTCACAGGAGTGATTGCTGCCCCGTCTATAACTCCGAATGCGATGGAGATGCTGAAGAAGTGGAAGTTTTTGTTCAGGGATGTGCATCCGCCGAAAAGGCTGGAGAGATTCAGGAAAGATCAGAAGACACTTCAGGGATTCTGAATAGGTTGACTATGATGGTCTTTTAGCATTTTGATGCTCTTTGATTGTTTATGTGATGTCTGCTAAAACAGATGTGACTTTCAAAACAAAAAAACACCATCGCCCGGATCTGCCTCATTGTGAAACGGAGATCCGCATATTCTCTCATAAGATCGGTCTTCATCTGAAAAAGCCAGCATATATGGCTTGAAATATTCTTTTTTTCTTGTTTCAAGAGGCTCTTCGCATAATGCTCGCAGATTCAATTCCAGATTAAAGTTTGATTTTCTTCTGAAATATTCAAATCTATCAGCCATTTTTCTTAATTTTATTGAGAACCCTGGTTTTATATTTGTCAATGCTTCTAGCCTGCTTATCTGCCTCCACAAACCTCTTCTTGCATAAGCTGCATAAGCCTTTCTTACAGTCTCTTCAGAAGGTGTTACAGAATGCGCCTGCATTACTTCCTGTATTTCATCGAATAATGCATATCCTCTTTCAAGTAATCTATCCAATCTCAGTTGAGGCGGTATTTCAGGTTCAGATGGACCCCAGTGTATTTCGGTTTTTCTTTGTCCGGTGCGATCAGATGTATCTCCCCAGCAGAACCAGTCCTCATAACAAAATCCAGAGAGTTCATGGTGTTGATTAAATCGTCCTTCCAAACCGGGCGGGTTATAATCGTCTTCTACCATCTTTTACTCCAGCTTCAGCATTTATTCAACGCATATCTTGCAAGGCCTGAATCCCTGAGATTCTGCATCTGCTTTTGATTCAAAGCTTGTCAGCTCTTTTTTCTCTGCCTTTGCAAGCACCATGCAGTTTGACCTGTGGTATTTCTTTCCCTGTTTTTTTGCCATAAACAGATGGTTTCCATTTCCGTTCTGCAATTCGTTTTTTATGTCCTGCAGCTCTTTTCTCATCAGCTGCTCTTCATTTTTTGTTGCCCTGTCGCCGGGCTTTGAGTTGTAAACTAAAATCTTTGCTTTTTGTTTTTGGAAAGAAGCCAATACCAGACCGACGATATGGGCGATTATCAAGAGCACTCCGAAAAATACCGGCTTTTGCTTTGCTATTGTGTAGTATCCTAAGAATCCTAGGTTGAATATCATCAGGGCAAGCGCATACCAATCTGTGCTGTTCCATCTCTTTCTTTTTGATACTGCGATTATTGTGAATAGCTGCATTGCCAGAAAGAGTATTGAAAATGCTGTTTTTGCAGCATTGCCTTGCGCTATGAACATTGTTATTATAAGAATTATGTCCAGAACCAAGCAGACATATAGCAAAAGGTTTTGGTTTTGTATTTTGCTCATTTTTTAACCCCCTTATTTTTTTGTTTTTGGTTAGATTTTGATTTTAATTGGATTATAAGCAGGATAGATATTAACAACTATTTAAATCTTTC
>JAZDFJ010000032.1:0-8379 GCA_043807995.1 Candidatus Woesearchaeota archaeon | reverse complement strand
TGGAACGAGAAATTCCAAAGGAATTTCACGTGAAGGTACGTCTTATCGGGGGCGCAGGGCAATCGGATTCAGAGTCGAGGATTTCAAAGATGCTAAACAAATGCCTTTTTTCTTTCACTAGTTTTTTAAACTCTCTCTGATTCTAAAGGATCATGATATGGAAAGAAGAATGGAAAATATACAAGAATGTTTTTTCGCAGTCAAGCATCAAGGCTCTTGAAAAATTAAGCGACCAGGGTTTTTTTATAAAATTAAAAAGCCCGATATCTATAGGCAAGGAATCCAACATCTTTTCTGCGGAAACAGCTGACAGCGACATTATTGCCAAGATATTCAGGCTTGAAAACGCAGAATTCAATCGGATGAGGGATTATTTGGTTGCAGATCCGAGGTATACTGTGGTGAAAACAGGCAAAAGGCCTGTTATTTTCTCATGGACGCAGAGGGAATTCAGGAATCTGCTTATAGCAAGAGAGTGCATAAAAGTTCCGACACCTATCGCGTTCAAGGAGAACATAATACTCATGGAGCTTATAGGGTCTTTTGGAAAGCCTGCGCCAATGCTTAAAGATGGCTATCCAGAAAACCCTGAAAAATTCTTCAATGAAATAGTCAGCATGATAAAGAAGCTATGGAAACACGGCTGGGTTCATGGAGACCTTTCAGGATTCAACATACTAAACCATGAAGAAAGGCCTGTTTTTATTGATTTGAGCCAGATGACATCTGTGAAGTCGCCGCGCGCATCAGAGCTGCTTCAGAGAGATGTGGAAAATATCTGCAAATTTTTCAGAAAAGATATTAAAAGAGATCCCTCAGGGATTCTGGAATCAATAAGACTCTGCAAATAGGCTTTGCCTCTATCTCAATAAGTTTGATTTCTAGTTGCAAACAAAATCCAGAGATTTCCGGTCTTACAGTGGCTTTTGAAACGCGTACTTCCGAATAAAATACTTTTTAAATGAGTGTGAATTCTCTTGCATTGCATTAAACATGTGTGTATTCAAAAATGAAATCGCCTCCAAAAAATCAGGAAAATGAAGAGACCAGTGAGGAATTTTTATATGAGATAAAGGTTCCCAAAGACAGGATTGCAGTAGTAATAGGATCAAAAGGCGAGATAAAAAAAAGATTTGAAGAATTTGTCGGATGCAGTATAAACATTGATTCTCAGGAAGGCATTGTCACATTGAAAGGCAATGACAGCCTAAAGCTCTATTGCCTGCAAAGCATAATCAAGGCAATAGCCCGCGGCTTTAACCCCGAGATTGCACAGCTGCTTCTGAAACAGGATTACTGCCTCGAAGTCGTATCATTGAATGAATACAATGCAAAGAAAAACCATCAGCTGAGATTGAAAGGCAGGGTTATCGGCGAAAAAGGCAAATCCCGAAGAGCAATAGAGGAGCTGACGGGGTCTTTTGTCTCTGTGTACGGCAAGACAATAAGCATTATAGGAACTGTCGAGGAAGTGCTTACTGCCAAAAAAGCGATTGAATTTCTTCTTGCCGGGAGCAGGCACGCTACAGTATACAAGTGGCTTGAGAAGCAGAGAAGGCTGGCTCTGCAGGGAGAGCATAAGATATAGACACTTGAGAAATTGAGAAAAAAGTCAGATGCTTTCTGTTTTTTTTTAGGGGGCTTCGGCAGGGCCGAATGCCTCAGAGAGGTTACGAAATTTTCATTTCGAGACCTCTAATGAGGTTCCGAAAATACGGAGTATTTTCGATATCGCCTAGCTCGTTCAAACCTGATAAGGTTTTTTGTTTTCTTTTTTTTTAGGGGGCTTCGGCAGGGCCGAATGTCGCCTAGCTCGTTCAAACCTGATAAGGTTTGGGCGAAAACTATTTAAACAAAGCCAATAGATTATGTCATATTGTATAATATTAGCTATTAAAAAAAGAGGTGGGTTAAATGGCACTTGATACTGTGATTTTGGCGATAATCATCGGAACGCTTCTGGCTATTGTATACAGCCTGAGAATTCTTGTTCTTCTTGAAAGAAGGATCGCACGCATGGATATGAACATTGAAAAGATGACGCGAACCATTGCAAAAGAAGAGTTCAAGATTGAAAAAGAAGAAAGGTTCATTGAAAAAGAACTGAGAACAAAACCAAAGAAAAGAAGGTAAATGTTTTAATTTTTTTATATTTCTTTGTTCTGTTTATCCTGTATTATGAGAGTCTATAGTATAATAATACTACACTAGTCTTAAAATCTTCAGAACCCTTTTGTCAGCTGCTCAAAGCTGAGGCCCTTGCGCTCAGCATCCTCTGATTCTGCCACAAAGCTGTTGTCTGTCTCTCTAAGATCTTCAATATTCAGGAAACTCCATTCTTTCCTGAAAAACTTTATTGCAATCCACGCTTCTGAGCCGAATTTCTGTGAAAAAAACTTTAACTCCTCAATCTCTTTTTTTGGAAAATATCTCGCGTTTTCAGAGGTTATCTTCACCTCTATAGCCAGGAATCTCACTCCGTTGCCGGCAATAATATCCGGGCTCGGATATTGCGAACTTCCAGAGCCAGCCATTCTGTGAGCAACCCATTCTCCTGTATTCCAGAAAAGCTTTATCACATCTCTTTCTGCATTCGAGCCTTTTTGCTTGGCGCCGCGCTTGCTGACCATGGAATAAAGAAATGAAAGTATTGTTTATAAACGTTTTGAGAAGATAGAAAAAGATTACTGCGGCTGCAATAATCTTCTAAAATCGTCAAAGCTTGTCCATCTTGCAGGCTCATAAAGCAACGAGTCATCAAGCAAACCTGCTGCAACAAGGATTCTTCCCAAGCATTCATCATCTAAAACATGAGGCCCCGTATATTCTTCGCACACTACTCTGCCGTCGTCTATTCTTTTTGAATAATGCACTGCAAGCCACATTCTGCGTCCAGGATCAAAGACTAATTTAAGGGCATGTTCAAGCTCGCATGCAAAACAACACAGTCTTAATGGAACCAGCAAAGCATCAAGGCACCGGCCCGCAGTATCTTTCAGTTCTATTATCCGCGGTTGTTTTCTAGGATCTTGTTCTGAGAGAGGAAAATAATCACGGCTAACATGCTCCGGCAAAGGGCTCTCTGCGCCAGCAACATCAATAATCCATTCTTTTTGCTCATAGCGAGGCACTGAACCAAGAGGGCGCAAAACTCCTTCAAAGTTAATAGCCATTCCTTTTCCAAAATTTATTGCTGCCATTTCCAATCCTCAAAAAATATGTTAAGTTACTATTAGAGAATAAATACTCATTTATATATTTTTATGAAAAATTTATAAAAAGGCAAAAAGAATAAGAATGTCATGGCTGAAAAACATTCTCTAACTCTGGCAGCAATGGGAAAAATTATCAAAAAGGCTGGTGCTGCGAGAGTATCGAAAGATGCAGAAGAGGCTTTGAGGGAATTTCTTGAGAAAGCAGGGACAGAGATTTCAAAAGAGGCGATAAAATTCGCATCTTACGAGGGCAGGAAAACAATAAAAAAGTCAGACATAAGAAAAGCCCACAGATAACAGATGATTCTATAGCTTGACTTTCATGAAATCAAAAGCCGCTTTTGTGTTCTGGAAATAATCCTTTGCATCGTGCAAAACATCCTCTGAGGTCTTGTATCTTTGGGAAAAGTGAGTCAGAATAAGCTCTTTTACATTTGACTTGTTGGCTATCAATGCCGCATTCTTCGCAGTCATGTGCTTGTACCTGTCTGCCTTTTCCTCAAGCTGCGAGGAGAATGACGACTCTGAAACAAGCAGGTCTGCGTCCTGGGCAAGCTTGAAGGCATTGTCATTAATGTCAGTATCTGTTATGAAAACGATCTTCTTTCCCTTGACAAGGCTTGTTATCTCTTCAGGAGAAATTTTCCTGCCGTTAAATGTGATTGTCTCGCCCTGTTGTATCCGCCCAAGTTCCGGACCTTCTTTCAGCCCGTATTTCTGGGCCTTGGCCATCAGTATTTTTCTTTTGTCTTTTTCTACAAAAGCAAAGCCAAGACAGGGGATGGAATGCCTCATCTGTGAAGCCCACAGCTCATAATCCTCATTCTCGTAAAACATAGACGGCTCATTGACTTTTATCTCATGTATCTGCAGGTCTATCTTGACTTCAAAAACGCAGCTTTTCAGAAGGTTATGGATGTGCTCCCTTGTTGTTTCAGGGCCGTAAACATGAAGTGTTGGCTGCTCATCACTTGATGCTGCGCCGTTTCCTATTGTCTGGATAAGACCTATCAGTCCCGAAACATGGTCGCCGTGCCAGTGACTGATTAATACCTTTTTGACCTTCATCCTGTTCAGGCCTGCAATGTTCATCTGCCTCTGGGTTCCCTCGCCGCAGTCAACAAGAACATATTCTCCTTTATACTCTATGCAGATGCTCTGCACATTCCTCTCCTTTGTCGGAACCATCCCGCTGGTGCCTAAAAAAGTGACTGTTATCATGCAGTATAGAATTTTTCTGTTGTTTATAAAGGTTTCAAAATGATTCCATAAAAAACTATATAAACCCAGGTTCATGCCTGAGAGATATGCCACAGAATAAGAAAAGCAAAAAAATCCAGAAAAAAACAAATGCGGACAGCATCAAAAATAGGGTAAGGGCTATTCTATCAGAGAACAGCGTGCTGACAGAGAACAGCAATGAAGCAAGACTGTTGTTTGAGCAGGGGCGCTTTGGAAGCCTGCAGAGACAGCAGGTTCAGCTCTCTCTTTTAGAGGCAGCATATCTTATTGAAAAAGAGAAAATAAATGTTTTTGACAAAAAGAAGAAAATAGAATTTGAGGATTTTTTGAAAAAAGCAAAAAAACTGCAGCCTAATTTCTGGATAAAATACTGCGTATTCAGAGACATCAGGAACAGGGGATACATAATAAAAACAGCTCTTAAATTCGGGGCTGACTTCAGAGTGTACGACCGCGGCGTAAAACCTGGGCAGGACCATGCAAGATGGATTGTCTATCCAGTAAATGAGAACGAGGTACAGACCTGGCACGAGTTTGCGGCAAAAAACAGGGTTGCACATTCAACAAAAAAAAGGCTGATGATCGCTGTTGTCGATGATGAGAGCGAGATAAGCTATTGGGAAGTCAAGTGGTTCAGGCCTTAATTCTCGAAAAGTATTTATAGACTCTCTGGTTAACAGAGGCATGCCTGAAAACAACCAAAGCAGCAATGCATTGAGCGAAAAAATACTGCATTTTGTGCAGTTAAACGGCCCCGTAATCCCGAACCAGATCAAAAAATCTGTTGGCGGAGAAACGACTTTTATAAGCGCCATATTGGCGGAGCTGAAAGAGCGGGGGAAAATAAAGATTTCTGACTCGAAAATAGGCGGCTCGCCAACATACTATGTTTCCGGGCAGGAGCCAAGGCTTCAAGTGCTGGCTCAGCACCTTAATGAAAAGGACAGGCAGACATTTGAGCTTCTTAAGCAAAAAAAGATACTCAGGGATTATGAGCTAAACACCCTCTTGAGATTCAGCCTGAGAAAGCTTAAGGACTTTGCAGTCCCTCTAACAGTCACTATTGATAATGAAAAAGAGATATTCTGGAAATGGTATCTTACGAGCAACAAGGATGCTGAAGAGCTTATTATGGAGCTGCTCGGCATGAAAAATAAAGATGAAAAAATAAAAGAGGCTGCAAAGAAGGAAGAGCCTGAAAAAGTGGCAAAACCTGCGCAGGCTAAAAGTGATGATGCTATTTCAGAAACAGAAAACACGCAGCAAATATTCCCAAAACAAAAGGCCAGGGGATCAACAGAGCCTGTTCATGAAAAAAAGGAAGCGATAACAGAAATAAAACCAGAGAAAAAACCCGAAGCTGCGCTGAAAAAAACAGACGACACAAGCGGGGGAGATTTCATCGAAAGGGTGAGACATTTTTTCGAGAAAAAAAATATCAGAATTATTGAAGAAAAAATAATAAGAAGGAACTCAGAGGCAGACTTTATAATAAGAATGCCGACAGCTGTCGGAAGCGTTGAATATTATTGCAAGGCAAAAAACAAGGCAAAATGCTCTGAAGGAGACCTGAGCTCGGCATACTTGAAAAGCCAGCTTAAAAAACTGCCTGTGCTTTTTATAACAACAGGAATTGTTGCCTCAAAAACAAAGCAAAAGCTGAACAGCGAATTCAGGGGCATGGTTGTGCAGGAATCAATATAGAGGTTAAACAAAAAAATTAAATAAAAAGATAAGCAGGAGTCGATGATAAGATAAGCAAAAATAAATAACAAACTAACCGAGATAAACAAAAAATAAATAATATTTATCAGCAAAATGGGAGTATCAATATCTGAATTACTGGCCAGAAAAGAGATAAAAATCGAGGAGCTCTCGAACAGGAAGATAATAGTTGATGCTCCGATGTGGCTGTATCAATTCTTAAGCTCGATAAGGCAGAGCAACGGCGCCCACCTGACTGATGAAAGAGGAAACCCAACATCCCATCTTGTGGGATTGTCAAGCAGGATTCCCAATCTTCTTGAAAAGAACATAAAGCTTGCATTTGTGTTTGACGGCAAGCCTCCTGAATTAAAGAGCAAAGAGATTATAAAAAGAAGGACAGCCAAGATTGACGCCGAGAAAAAATACAATGAAGCCTTTGAAGCAGGAGATGAAAAAGAGATGAGAAAATACGCGATGCAGGCAACAAGGGTATCGACAGCGATGATTGATGAGACAAAAGAATTCTTAAAAGCCTTGGGAATTCCTGTTATTCAGGCAGAAAGCGAGGCAGAAGCTCAGGGAGCTTACATGATAAAAAAAGGAGATGCCTATGCCCTGGCCACTAACGACGCAGATGCATTGATGTTCGAGGCTCCGCTGATAATAAGAAATCTCAGCCTTGTCGGAAAAAGAAGGCAGGCCGGCAGAAGCGAGTACAAGATTGTGTCGCCCGAAGAGATTTATCTAAAAGAAAATCTAAAACAACTGGGCATTGACAACAGCCAGCTGATCGCCTTGTGCATGCTCGTCGGCACAGATTTTAATCCCGGCGGCATAAAAGGCATAGGCCCGAAAAAAGCGCTGAAGCTTGTCAGGGAAAAAGGCAGCGACAATGATTCTTTTAGCTCTCTGTTCAAAGAGGCCGGCTGGCAGGATTATTTTGATTTTTCATGGACAGATGTTTTTGATGTGATAAAAAAAATGCCTGTTTCCGACGAGTATGAACTAAAATGGAGCGAACCGAATCCTGAAAAAATCAAAGAGATACTTGTTGAAAAGCACAATTTCAGCGCTGAAAGAGTAAACAGCATGCTTGAAAGAATCAACAATATTAACAATAAAAAGCAAAAAAGCCTTGGAGACTTCTGGTAGCCAGGCAGATGCCCCGCAGGTATCATGATGGAAAAGCCCGTAATCCTCACAAAAAAAGAAGCTGAAAAGATTATGCGAAAAGCATCATCAGGAGAAAAAGGAAAAATCAATGTTTCATTTGACCTGGGAGTTTCCTATGTCCCTGTCGACGTAGACTCGGATTCTTTTTCAGCCAATGACCAATGCATCCCTGTTGCCTGGCTCAGCAGAATAAAAGAAAATGCCTGCTATGTTTTCAAAGAAAATGAATTCAGGAAAATCGCCCTGTTTTCAGAGGAAACAAATTTCTACTACAAGCTCCTGCCGTCGCAGGACTGGCCGACAATAACCCTGTCATCCACGCCCATGCACAGGCATGTGAATCTTTCGCCAAAAAAAGACACTGCCCTGAAAATACTGGCCGTCTCTCCTGTAAAAGGAAGGGTCCTGGATACCTGCTGCGGCCTCGGATACACTGCGATAGCTGCGGCAAAACACGCTGCCGAGGTTCATGTTTTTGAAAGGGATGAGAATGTGCTGGCAATCGCAGGATACAACCCATATTCGCAGGACTTATTTCTAAACAAGAAAATCAGGCTTTGCCGCGGCAATGTTTTTGACGGCATAAAAAATTTTCCGCATAATTTTTTTGACAGGATAATACACGACCCGCCAACACTGAAATATTCGCCTGAGCTCTATTCAAATGAATTTTACCTCCAGATTTTCAGAGTGCTGAAGCCAGGGGGGCTATTGTACCATTATACTCCGTGCCCTCACAAGACAAAGAAAAGGCTGTTCTATCCGAAAGTCATGAAAAGGCTCGCGGATGCGGGATTTAAAGACGTGAAATACATTGAAGAAGCATCTGGTGTGCGCGCGAAAAAATAGTTTTTCAGAATTCAAAAATCAAATCTCTTTGCCATGCCTGTCCTGAATATTCTAGTATAGCCAGAAACACTCTTCATGTTCTTTTCAAGCTCTTCCCGGCTAAGTTTCCTGTAATCATTATTTCTTGCATAGAACTTGTAATTCCTGTTCCTGTCATCAACGACATAAAGAGCCCTGCCGATTGCGACCATGC
>JAZDFJ010000031.1:0-5733 GCA_043807995.1 Candidatus Woesearchaeota archaeon | reverse complement strand
AGCAAGGGCTTGGCAGGTTTAACTTGAATGTCAATGTTGCTTCTGTTCCTTGAGCCAGCCTGCTTCCCGGAGTTCCTGATCCTCTGATAAGGTTTTGCCAGTTATAACCTATTGTTTCGTATCCCTCACTATCTACTGTTGCGCTGCCTGCAGTTGTATAAACCCCTTTTGTTGCAAAATACCTGAAATTATTCAGTCCAAGCTGATTAGTAGTCGGACATCTTGCAGGTGAACTTGAAGAGTCATAAAAGTCAGTGCCTTTTATGTCTACATCCAAAATAACTCCTGAACCGCTCGCAGCAGTATTCCTTACCAGTATGGATTGGGAATATCCTGTTCTTCCAGGTCTTACAATTCCTGTTGCTTGTCCTTCTTCTGTGAATACGAGCCCATTACCTGCGCCTATTATTGTTAACGAGATTGCAGGATTAAAATAGAAAAAGCTGTCTTCATGAAAGCTATCTTGCGCTCCAAGTGCATCTGTAACAACAGCCTGTGCCCAGTACTGGCCCCGCATCCCGGGTTCAACGCTCAATATGCAATAATAAATTAAGTCTGTTTTTGAATCAAAACTCACTCCAGAGGCCCAGCCAAATGTTGCACCATCGGTTGGTTGTGTTGCTTCAAGTGTGCATCCGGCTTGCGCAGGGTTTCCTGTTCCTTGCGAAGGTCCGACAGTAGACTCAACAATCAGGCCGGTTATTCCATTTTCATCCCTGACAAGAACGCGCCATCTTAATTGTTCGCCTGTAAATGCATAATTGTTTGTTCTCGTTATTGGATTTCCAAATGTGTCTGTCAATTCTCTTGTTGTTGTATCCATCCAAATTTGTGGCGCAATATTTCCCGGAGTAACTCCTATGCCAACTCCAACACTGTTTGTTGTTGCTGCTTCAGAAAAAGGCAAAAATACCAATGCCACAACAATCAATATTTCAAATAAGTTTTTTATTTTCAAAGTCTCACCTCTTTTTACTCGGGAAGTTTAACTATAAACAAACCACCCCCGAATATACACTTTGCATTTTCGGGCGTTTTTTCACTTTAAAATGTTTTTTATTCTATAGTATACTCATTCAATTATATACTTCCCATATTATCCTATCTGTGTCTTTTTAGCTGTTAGAAAATCGATTATTAGACAAAAGTTTATTAACGCAGTTTACTCCAATTTATGCTTCTCAACATAAAACCTCAACAGCTTCTCTGCCTCGGGAATGCAGTTCTTGTCCTGAATGCCTATCTTCAGCTTTTGCTGCAGGTCCTCGAATGTCCTTGCTCCGTCAAGCACTGCATTTTCAATATCCTCATCAGTCACTTTTGCCTGGGTGTCTATTATCTTCGCCTCTTTCTTTTTTATCCTGTGCTCCTGCCCTGTTCTTCTGAAATAATCATAAATAGCCTCTCTCAGTGCCTTGTCGCCTAAAACAGAGCAATGCACTTTTCTTGCAGGCAGCCCGCCCATTCTTTTGATAATGTCCTGTGGAGTTATCTTTAATGCGTCTTCAATCTTTATGCTGCCTTTTTCAGTGACTATGTCAGAGAGGACTGATGTTGATGCTATTGCGCTTGCACAGCCAAATGTTGACCATCTGCAGTCTGTTATGGCGTCTATTTTCTCGTCGACTTTTATCCATAGCTTCATAAGGTCTCCGCATGCAGGACTGCCGATTATTCCCTCTCCATTGAATCCTTTTTCTTTTAATTCACTCTCATCTCTTAAGAAATTATGCGGGTTAAAGAAGTGCTCTTTGACTATATCACTGTAAAACCAGCCATCTCCGTCGGAAGGTTCTATTTTTTCAAGAATGAATTTTTTGCTGCTCATTTTAAAACATCCTCTTTTCTCAGTTTTACAGGACTTAATTTTCTTAGCTCTTCTGCAATCCCTGGAAGAACTTCTATAACTTTATCAATGTCGTCCTCTGATGTATTCTTTCCAAGGCTGAATCTTAAAGAGCCATGCGCAGCCTCGTAAGGCAGGCCTATGCCTAAAAGCACATGGCTGGGTTCAAGGCTGTCTGAGGTGCATGCAGAGCCTGTTGAGGCGCAAATTCCCTCTTTGTCAAGCTTCAGCAATAATGCCTCGCCCTCGACATTTAATACTGTGATGTTCAATATATTCGGAAGCCTTTCCTTTGGATGCCCATTTACAAATGATTCAGGAATCCTGTTTATTAATTCTATTTCAAGCCTGTCCCTGAGCTTTTTCAGCCTCTTGCTTTCTGCTTCTTTTTCAGCATCTGCAATCTCCAATGCCTTTGCAAATCCGGTGATAAAAGCAATATTCTCTGTGCCTGCTCTCAGTCCAAACTCCTGGTGTCCGCCATGGATTATAGGCTTTATAGGAGTCCCTGATTTTACATAGAGGAGCCCGATTCCTTTTGGAGCGTAAATCTTTGAGCCGTTTAGCGACAATAAATCAGCTCCCAGCTCTTTCACATCAAGCGTCTGGGTGTTCGCCACCTGGCATGCATCTGTGTGAAACAATACGCTGTGTTTCCTGCAGATACCAGCCAATTCTTTAATACTGTTTAGCGTGCCAATCTCGTTGTTGGCGTACATAATGCTGGCGAGTATTGTATCTTTGCGTATCGCCTTTTCAAGCGACTTCGGATTTACCTGTCCGTATTTATCTACGTCGAGATACGTAACTTCAAATCCCTGAGTTTCAAGCCACTTGCAGGTATGAAGCACTGCATGATGCTCTATTTTAGAGGTGATTATGTGTTTCCCGTTATTTTTTAACGCCTCTGCAACTCCCTTTATTGCAAGGTTTATGCTCTCTGTTCCAGAGCCTGTGAATATTACTTCATTTGCCCTGCAATTCAGTATTTTAGCAACTCTTTCCCTTGCAGACTGCAATGCGCGCCTGGCATTCAATCCCTCGGCGTGGAAGCTGCCGGGATTGCCGTATACTGTCTCAAAAAATGGCATCATAGCCTTTTTCACTTCAGGCAACAGATAAGTTGTTGCGCTGTGGTCGAGGTATACAGTATTGGATTTCATTTTATCATCATCTCATGCAGGCCCTGCAGTTGCAGGGGACTGTTTCGATTTCCTTATGTATCTTGCACAAAATACATGAGTTTCTTATTGCTCTGCACAGGCCCTGGATTTCATGCATGATCTCTGTCTTGCTGTCTGTTTTCGCTATTTTCTTCGCAGCTGCCTCGAAAGGTTTTTTCAACTGGCTGCCAAGGTCAAAATTCCCTGCTCTCCTGTTTCTCGCGTAATGCGAGATTGTGGCTGCAGAAACCCCTAGTTTCTGTGAAACCTGCTTCTGGCTAAGGCCGAGCCTTTTAAGCGATAGCGCAAGCTGCTTTCTTATTTCAGGCAGCACATACCATACTTCTATTTCCTGAGGCGTAAATTTCATGTTAAAGAGAAAAAGCAGTCCTGTTTAAAAAGTTAACTATTGTTAATTATCCGAAACAGTCGCGGCTTGGACCGCAAAAACACCGGAAATTTCACAGATACACATATTAAATGGATTTCTGCATTGTCCCTATAAGGAAAGACCTGAATGATTAATATTAAACTGCCAGGCCTTTCTGGATATAAAAAAACAAAATACTTGAGGTGATATTATGGGATTGACATACAGGAAAGAACAGCAGCTGATGAGGATGCCGAGGATAGAGTCAAAGCTGAGCAAAAGCAAGGACGGAAAGTACCTGATACACAAAACAGTGATAACATATATCAGGCCGACAGCCTATTACGAGGCAGTGCTTGCAAACAATCTCAAAGTGACACAGGAAGAGATTGAAGACGGAGAAGACCAAAGCCTGAACAACTTTCTTGAACAACAGGGCATCGAGCTGGCAGAGTGATTATTGTTTTATCTATTTTTTTATTTTATTTTTTACTTAATTAATTTATTATTTACTTTTCATTAATTATTTATTCAATCATCTAATATTCATTTTTTTATTCTCTTAGAATCCCATTGTTAAATCCCAGAACAGCCTAAATTTCTATAATCTTTCCTTTTTTGCCCACACTTATCACTCTTGTTTTGCCTATTTTCTCCTCTATTCCCTCTGCCTCGTGGATGTGGCAGCAGAGAAGTATATCTGGCTTGAAATTGTCGATTGCCATTCTTACAGCAGTGCTGCCTGAAACCCCGTTTTTCACAGCTATCCCGCTCATTTTTTCGCTTAAGCTTCCCTGGGGGTGCACGTGGGTGACCATTATCTTTTTTTTCAGGTAGTTTATTTTCTCCCAGCCTTTTCTCAGAAGCTCAAACACTTCTTTCTCTTCGAATGTGCTGCGCGGGCCTATAATCCCTGTGCCGATTGTGGTACCGCCTGCACCAAACAAGCCGACATCTTTGTATCTCACAGAATAGCCGTGCAGGTTTTTTATTTTGTAAAATTCTGACAGAAAATCAGCTGTTGCAATGCTGTCGTGGTTTCCTGGAACAAAAACAACCTTCAGCTGCCTTTGCTTGAAAGGCTTCATTATCCCGTCAGGCAGATCATCATCCTCAGAGATATCGCCTGCGATAACCACAAGATCAACGTGCTCTTTCTCAGCCTTTTTCGCCAGCATTTCTGCTAACCCTGAATCTCCATGAAGGTCTCCTGCCGCAAGAATGCGCAGAGGGCTATCGGTTTTTTCCTGTTCTTTCCTGGATTTTCGCGCTTCCATTTTCAAGATGCACAATGTTAGACGGCTTTCCGTCTATTTTTCCCTCGTAAAAAATGTAATCAACAAGTAGAGCTATCTGCTGGTCAAGGTCATCTATTGATGTCATGAACTCTTCTCCGCTCACATTGACGCTTGTCGTGATTATCGGAAATCCCAAATCAGCAACTATTTCAGATATCCAATGGTCTGGAATCCGGACGCCTACTGTCTCAAGGCCAGGAGCAACATTCTTTGCAATGCAACTGCTGTTTTTCATCTGGAGAACCAATGTCAGAGGGCCGGGCAGCTTGTCCATCCACTCTTTTGCCTTGTCGTCCACAATGCAGTTTTTTAATATCCATTCCTTGGAAGGCGCAATAACAGAGAAAGGCTGACTTCCTGACTGCTTGATTGTCCTTAATTCTTTGACAAGTTCTCCGTTAAGGGCATTGCACCCAATCCCGTAAATCGTATCAGTCGGATAGATAAAAATTGAATCCTTCATTATCTCTTTATAAAAATCTCTTCTCTCAAAAAGCTCTTTCTTTGAAATGAGGTTCATGCTTTCAGGAATGAAATTTTATTTAAAAAGTTAATGGAACAGGAGGCTTTGTACGAAAAGTCGCCATAAGGTGAAAATTTCCAGGAATAATATCATGCTGTGCGTCGCGCGGGGTAGGCCCCTTCGGGGGCGCAGCACCTTGCAACAAGATAATCTGAAATTTTCAAGGCGACTATGAATCGAGCAAAGCGAGATTCCGGACAAAGCCGGAACAGGAGCTAGTCTGTATTTCCTGCTGTAGGCGCCACAGACACAACGCAGTCTCCAACAGAAAGCCTCATTATTCTTACTCCCTGGGTGTTTCTTCCGATAGTCGGAATGCCCTTGCTTCTCGTCCGTATGATAATCCCTTTTCTGGAAATAAGCATTATGTCGTCGTCATCCTCAGCCACTTTCACTGCAACAACCTTCCCATTTCTCGCAGAGCAATTTATGTTTATCACTCCCTTGCCTCCGCGGTTGGTGTGCCTGTATTCTGAAACAGTTGTTTTCTTTCCATAGCCATTCTCGGTGATAGTAAGAATCTTTTTTTCAGG
>JAZDFJ010000030.1:0-2019 GCA_043807995.1 Candidatus Woesearchaeota archaeon | reverse complement strand
AAGAAATTGCTTGGGGATGATGAATACCCCGACCTTCAGGTCGAAATTTGCTATTCCAAAAATTTGCATTTTAGCGAGGCGCGTGAAAACCCCGTGCCTTTAGGCCGGGGATAGCGCTGAGCAGCAAATTTTTGTTATTTTGAAAACAACAGCAAAACAAATAAATACTTCCTTGTTTTTTCTGTATTGATGGGCTTCGACAAGCATAAGAAAGACATTCTTGAAAAAACAGACAAGTCAAAGAAAGGCGCTGTTGACGAGAGGATAAAAGAGCTTTGCGTTCTCATAAACCAGAGCAATGACTATTTCACGTCATCGTCCTGCTCAGGCAGGGTAATGCTGCTCAAGACATCCAGGAACAACAAGAAAAACGAGGCTGAATGGGTCTTTGTCGCCCATGAGCATGCGGTTCCGGAAGATGTAAAATCAGCGCTTGACAGCTATGCCTGCAATGACGTCCTTATGTTCAAGCAGGAGTCTGCAATACTGCATATTGGTGCGAGAACAATAGAGCATGCCCAGAAAATGATTGACATTGCAAAAGAGTCAGGCTTCAAAAGGTCCGGCATATTTTCGACGAGAAAAAAGATTTTCGTTGAGCTTATCTGCGCAGAAGGCCTTTCTGCCCCTGTGTTTGACGGCAAAAAGCTGGTCGATGACAGCTATCTGGAATATCTTGTTTCAATGGCCAACAAAAAGATGGATGTCTCCTGGAATGCCATTGAAAGACTGAAAAAAGCCCTCTCAAGAGATGTATCTATTATTAAATAGTGACAAAGTAAAAATTTATAAACCTATTTGTTATCCCAGCTCCATGGCTAGACTTAGAAGGCTTTTGAAAAGAGTTTTAGAGAGCAAACATGTATTGCCTATTGTCGAGAATATCGAGCAAAGGCTTCCGGATTCAGTGCTTGCAAGGCTCAATGGAGGAGTCAGCCACAGGTTTTCACAGCAGGAAAGAGAGATTTACAGGCTTCTAGGAAATGCACACAGCGTGCTAAACCCTGTTTTCAGATTAACGACTTCTCAGGATGCAGATAGTTACGAGCAAATAAGAAGTGATATCGTGCATCAGCTTGCAGAGTACAGAGAGGCGTGGAGTCCATACTTTAACTCTCTGCTTGAGCAGTGCGACAGGCACGAAAACTATGCATTAGGCTATGTTGGAAGCAGTTGCATCTGAATTTTCAGGCTTTTTCCAGAAAGTGGCGCCCAGTGAACCTTGATTGTAATGCATCGTCCACGATTATATCAGAAAACTTTGATTTTCAAATGAAAGTTGATTAAAGTTTTCTGGAATATAGACATTATTGTATATTTGAAAATTAATGTTAATGCCTATAAATCAGGTTACAATGAATGGGAGAAGCATGGTGAACGCGCCACGAAGGAACTGTGAAGCCGATTTTTCAGATAAATTTAAAAAACAAAACATAAATCTTATTCTATAACTTTGGTTATGCCTCTGTAGCTCAGTGGTAGAGCGCCACCTTGGTATGATTCGGCATTTGAATAGTGGTCAGAAACAAAAAGGTGGAGGTCGAGGGTTCAATCCCCTCCAGAGGCTTGTGTTTTTTTTGTTCGTGTTTTTGTCGCGCTTTATTCCCCTTATCTCTTCGCCAGATGCCCGGTTCTCTTGAAGTGATAGTAAACAACCAGCCTCTTGAATATTATCGGAGAGATTATTGTTGTAAGCAGCGACATCACAACAAGTGCGCTGAAGATGCCTTGGGTGATTATGCCAGTGCTCAATGCAAGAGCTATTATCACAAGCTCCACATCTCCTTTGGGAGTCAGGCCCCAGCCGACAACAAACCCTTCTTTGAAGCTTCCCTTGCTGAGCATTACTGCGAGTGTTGTACCGAGCACTGTGCTTACAACTGCGATTGTCAGGAAGAGTGTTATAAGAGGGATGTATCCTGTTATTTCAATGCCGATTTGTTTGCCAATTTTGAAGAAGCTTATAAATTTTTGGTTTATCGGTTAAATACAGAATATATAATCACTGGCGGAGCCAGG
>JAZDFJ010000029.1:0-5085 GCA_043807995.1 Candidatus Woesearchaeota archaeon | reverse complement strand
AAGAAATTGCTTGGGGATGATGAATACCCCGACCTTCAGGTCGAAATTTGCTATTCCAAAAATTTGCATTTTAGCGAGGCGCGTGAAAACCCCGTGCCTTTAGGCCGGGGATAGCGCTGAGCAGCAAATTTTTGTTATTTTTGGGTCTCTCTGAGATTGCAGGCAAAACTGCAGCAGCGGTTAATGTTAGGTGGTTGATGGGGTTTTAACATGAGTTTAAGCGGCCAGATAGTGCATAATTTTCCTGAGCTGAAAGAGGAGCTGAAAAAAGCAAATATCGGGCTCAAGCCTGTGGACTATGTTTCTAAGAATATCAAGTCCGCGCTTTTCCTCGCAGTCCTTGTTGCGTTGCTGGCTTTTTTTGTGTTTTCAAAAAACGGGATGTCATTTTTTGTGCTTATGCTTGTTTTTATAGCCCTGTTTTTCCTTTTTTTCATGTTTTTTATGGCGAGCGTTAAGGTAAAGATTCTGAGAAAGGCAAAAAAAATAGACAAAGAGGTTTTGTTTGCAGGCCGTTTTCTGCTTATAAAATTAAGGTCAGGAAAGCCATTGCTCAACTCATTGATTGACGCTTCAAGAAGCTACGGCGTTGCCAGCGACTTTTTCAAGGAGATTGTGCGCGACATAGAATTGGGGACACCGCTTGAAAAAGCGCTTGAAAAGGCTGTGGATTACTGCCCTTCTGAAAAATTCCGAAGAATCCTTTTCCAGATAAATAATGCCCTGAAAATAGGAGTGGATGTCACGAACTTTTTAGAGGCGATACTTGAGGATATAGCAGATGAGCAGCTTATAGAAATCCAGAGATACGGCAAAAAACTTAACGGCATAACAATGTTCTACATGCTGCTTGCAGTGGTATTCCCGTCGCTGGGCATGACCATGTTCATAATCCTGTCAAGCATGATGTCGATAAATGTCGGCATACATATTTATTTCCTGATAGGGTTTTTCCTTTTTGTCATTGAATTCATGTTTATCAGCATTTTCAGGAGCATAAGGCCGAATGTGAATATATGATTGCGTAATTGATACGATTTAGTATATGATTTATGTCGGTTAATATGACTGAAAAGAATAATATAATCGAATAATATGATCGAATAGTTGATTTCAACGCTAAAATAAAACAACAAAGGATGAGCTAGCATGTTTTTTGCAAAAAAATTCGGAAAAGCATTTATCCCAAAGACTTTCAGGCCCAATATAAAGAAATTTATGCTGAAGGCAGGCTTTGATGACATCCCTTTCAGGTTTTTCGGCTACATGTTCTATGCTTCATTATTCACGACACTGCTTATCTATCTGAATTTCGTGTATAGATACCTGATTGGGTATTCATCTCTTGTTGTGATGGTTGTCTCTTTTGTTGCCTGGGTGATTATCCAGCTGCTGACTATAGGAGCTGTGATGGCAGGCATTTATTTCTTCCTTAATATAAGAGTATACAAGAGGACAAAGCTTATCGAGGAAAAGCTTCCTGATTATCTCACTCTTGTGTCAACCAACCTTAAAGGAGGACTCTCATTTGAAAAATCGCTCTGGGCAGCTATCAAGCCAGAGTTTGAGATACTTGCAAAAGAGGTAACAATGGTTTCCAAGAAAGTCATGACAGGCAATGACCTGAAAGATGCCATGATAGAATTTTCGCAAAAATACGATTCTCCGATCTTGAGAAGAACAATGGAGCTTATTATCAGCGAGATTGAGAGCGGAGGAAGGATAGTGGATGTCATAGACGGCATGATTGTCAATCTAAGAAAGACAAAGGTGCTGAAGGCGGAAATGGTTGCCAACACCCTGACTTACATGATGTTTATTGCAGTCATTGTCGTGATAATAGCTCCTGCATTGTTTGCGCTCTCAAACCAGCTGCTGACCATTATGATTAATTTCAGCTCAAAACTCGGAAACCTGCCTGCGGCAACATCCCTGCCTGTAAGCTTCAATGACATGTCGCTTGACATTGTTGACGACTTCAGGTTCTTTTCAGTGGCTGCGCTGTTTATCATCTCATTGTTTTCCTCGATGATAATATCCATCATAGAAAAAGGAGCTGTCAAAGCAGGCCTGAAATACATTCCCTTATTTGTTGTAGGCTCGATAGTGTCATATTTCATATTTTCAGCAGTGCTTTCGGTGGCGTTTTCAGGGCTTGTAATCTGAAATTACTGGCTTTGTTCGGAAGTGGCGCCAAGTGAACCTTGATTGTTATTTATCTTTCATGATTAAATCGGGTCACAATAAATGAGAGAAACAAGGTGAACGCGCCACAAAATATTGCGGACAAAGCCAGATTCACCGAAACCTTTAAATACCCAAAATCAAAAAATACAATACATAAGCGCATAATAATGCTTTTAGTATTGCAATACATAAACAAAGAGAAAAGAGGTGTTGAATAATGTTTAATAGAAAGAAAGGACAGGCAGCCTTAGAGTTTCTCACAACCTATGGCTGGGCATTCTTGGTAATTTTAGTAATGATTGCAGCGCTGGCGTATTTTGGAATCTTGAATCCAACAAAGTTTCTGCCAGAGAGATGCCAATTCGGCACAGAGCTTCACTGCTCGCAGTTCAAGCTAAGTATAACTGAAGCGCGGTTTCAGATACAGAACGCTTTGCCAGACACAATGACAATAACTGATGTGCAGGTATTACAGTCTGATGGGGAATATGGTCATGTTCAAGTGACAGCACCTTTAGCAGACAATGGCGAACGGATAGGAAGAGACGCTGGTTCCACTTACAATCTGCATTCGCAAACTCCGATAGATTTTAGTTTGACACATACGTACACATTAAAAGAGGGCGACAGAGGAAAGATTCAGATAAAGATAACCTACTACACAGGAACTGACGCCACATACACAAAGGAAATCTTTGGCGAAGTATACGCGAATGTTGTAGCAGCAATCTAAAACTGTTCGATTTTTAATTTTTTAAATTCTTTCTTTTCTTTGATTTTGTTGAGTCAGACTAAACAGGCAGGATATGATGAAAAACACAAAAAAAGCGCAGGCAGCCCTTGAATACCTGACAACCTATGGCTGGGCTATACTTGTCATTGCTGTTGCAATGAGCGCCCTTGTCTATTTCGGCATTCTAAACCCTGCGAAATTCGCGCCCAACAGCTGCACAACAGACTCAAGCTTCAGGTGTGCTGACTATATTCTCAGTGCCTCTGAAGAGAGTGTCAGGGTTAAAGTGGCCAACAGCATGGCAAAGCCAGTGATATACCAGGGCCTGACATGCATCTTTGCAGACAACTCTGAAATAGAAGCCATATCATATGATATCAGGAGAAATGAAGAATGGCTTCCGAACAAGGAATACGAGTTTATATGCGAGGGCTCCAGTGTCCTGAAAGCCGGGGAAAAAGGAAAAGTAAAATTCGAGATTCAGTTTCAAAAATCAAAAGATGGCTATACCCACACAAGCACAGGCATAATAACAGCCAATGTAAATGAGTAAAAATGAAACCAAAAAAAGCGCAGGCATCTTTGGATTATCTGTTCACTTATGGCTGGGTTATTTTAGGACTCGCTGTTGTGCTTGGCGCGCTTGTTTACTTCAATGTATTGAACCCCTCTGTTTTTGTGTCGGAAAAATGCGATTTCGGACCGCAGCTTGAATGCACTGATTATTTTCTCACAGAAAAAACATTAAGCCTGAAATTCAGGAACAATTTCGGCAAGGACATTATAATAGAGGAGATTGCCTCTTTGGATGACGGCATAGCTATTGAAGCCTGCAATGAAAAAAAAGAGATAAAGCTTGCAGCAGGCACAGAGACCGGGATAGAATGCGAGGTGTCAGGAGAGGGCATACATGAGGGTGAAAAAGAGAAATTAAATATCCAGATTATCTTCAGAAGAGCAGACTCTGATGAGGCTCCAAAGCACGAGATTGCAGGACAGCTTCTGGCTTTAGTAGAGGCAGAGGATCTTTTAGTGGTGCCTTTTGGCGGCGATGAAGAGTCAAGCAGCTGAATGAAAAATTTAATAATTAATGCATCAATCAATATTCAATCTGCTTTGTCCGAAAAGTCGCCATAAGGTCAAAATTCCTGATTAAAGTAACATCAAGCCCGTTGCACGGGGTTGTCCCTTACGGGGGTGCAGGGCAATCAATAAGTTAATAAGAGAATTTTGAAGGCGACCAAAAAATCGACCGAAGGGAGATTTCGGACAAAGCATTCAATCGAAAACTTTTTAAATAAAAGGCAACTCCTTGAACTATAGGTTTTCTGGAGTTATCAAAGGGGAAAAGAACTATGACACCAGACGATGTCTTAAAAACTGGAACAACAACTGTAGGAATGGTGTGCAAGGATGCAATTATCCTGGCAGCAGACAAGAGAGCAACAGCAGGCGACCTTATAGTCGACAAAAAAACTGAAAAGATAAAGCCAATAACTGACAACATGGCCCTGACAGTTGCAGGAACTGTTTCTGATATTCAGCTGCTTGTCAAGCTGATCAAGGCAGAGATAAAGCTGAAAGATATCAGGACTGCAAGAGCAACAACAGTTGTAGAGGCAGCCAACCTGCTCGCAGGAATGGTCTACTCAAACATCAGAAAGATAAGCATGATCCCGGGCATAAGCCACTTTTTACTTGCAGGGTATGACTTGAAAACATATCTGTTCGACATATTCCCTGATGGCTCGATAAGCGAGGTTGAGGATTTTGTTTCCAGTGGCTCAGGAAGCGTGTTCGCCTACGGCGTGTTGGAGGCCAATTACAGCAAAAACCTTGCTGAAGAGGACGGAGTAAAGCTTGCTGTCAAGGCAGTCAATGCTGCGCTTCAGAGAGACAGCGTCTCAGGCGATGGGATTGATGTTTTTGTAATCAACAAGAACGGCGTGAAAAAAGTTTTTCAGAAAGCCGTCAATTCAAGGATAGAATAAAAAAAACAATATAGGTAAAGATTCTATAATTGCTGATAAAATATCAGCTCGTTATTTTTTTATGTTTATTTGCTAAAAATCCGGTTTAGACGGGATTTTTGTTGTTTGTAAACATTTAGAAATGCCTCTGAGTTTTTGCTAAGGCAGTTATAGAATCAAATTAAAAAATTAAAT
>JAZDFJ010000028.1:0-5505 GCA_043807995.1 Candidatus Woesearchaeota archaeon | reverse complement strand
GCTAAATCTTCGTGGAAATATAATAGGTGACTCTCTCAGAGAAAGCGCTCTTTTTGAATATCTCAAAAAAACACACAAAGGATGTTTCCTTGCCACGACAGGCGGAAGCATTGTAAAAGTGATACATGAGAACAATCCTTTTATTGACGAATTTATCGAGCTGAAAGAACTCAATATATTGAGCAAAAAAGCTTCAAAAATAAAAAAGGCCTTTTTTCTTTTCAGGGCAATGCTAAAGGCGTATAGGAAGATGAGGGGCTTTGATGTTTGTGTGCTGACGCAGAGGCATAGGTATCCCTACAAGCTTCTCCCCCTGATTGCCGGCCTGAAGATAATTGAGAAAAACAGCCTGCCCTTTACAAAATATCCCTGCAGAATGTATTTCAACAAGGATGAGGAAAATGCAGTGAAAAAATATCTTGGCAAAAACGAGAAAAAAAGAATCGCAGTCGATATAGAATCAAATGACACTTCAAGATGTTGGAGCACGCACAATTTTTCCATGCTTATAGGGCTTTTGCTGAAAAGGAAATACTCTGTCTATCTTCTTGGCATTGACAGGCAGCAGAATTCTCCGATCATAGAGAAATTTGGAAAAAAGATACAGGACATTGTCGGAAAAACTCCCATCAGGGAGAGTGCTTCTCTTTTAAAAAAAATGGATTTTTATGTAGGCAATGATTCCGGCCTGTCGCATGTTGCTGCAGCAGTTGACACAAGCTCTTTGACAATACTTATCGACTCTGTTGTCGACATATTCAATGACCCGAAAAAATCAAGGGCAATAAAATTAAGAAAGCCCTCTGTTAATGAGGCTTTTAAGGCGATAGATAATGAACTACAAAATAAAAAGTAAGCTCAAATACCTGATGCTCCTGATTGATATTATCGGATATATTCTGTTTTCCCCTCTTGCCATATACAACAGGCTTTTCAGGAAAATAAAGAATCCGAAAACAATATTCCTTATCAAGAATGATTTTATCGGCGACACTATAATGATAACCTCTTTTGTGAGGAACCTTAAGGAAAATTATCCTGATTCAAAAATATTTATCGGATGCAGAGCCTTTTCAATGCCGGTGTTTGACAATAATCCGCATGTTGAAAAAGTCTTTGAGCTGAACACGCCGTGGCTTGCGCGCGGAGCTGTCTGGAGCTATAAACAGGTATTCAGCTTTTTGAAAACCCATTTCAGGAAATACGATCTTGTTTTTGATCTGCACACAGAGCCGAGAAACATAATGCTCGGTTTTTTGATAGGCAAAAGCATTGTTTCGTATGGGTACAGGGGCTTTGGATTCCTGTTGACAAAAAAATGTGTTACAGACTGGCGGAATAGCTCTATTGTCGAGCAGAATCTTGACCTTTTAAGAGGCATCGGCCTGAAAGTCAAAAATCCATATCTTGAATTGTTTCTCACGAAAAAAGAGATTGCAAACGCTGAAAAGACATTCAATAGCCTGCATCTGGACAGCAGGAAAAAAACAATTGGCCTACATACTGGCGTGTCAGATCCTTTCAGGCAGTGGCCTCTGGAAAAATTCAGGGAGCTGGCAAAGCTTCTTATGAAAAAATACAATATCATCATACTCGATGAGGACTTGGAACGGGGCGAAAAAGCCAGCAAAGGCCTGGCTGTCGCAAATCTCTCTGGAAAAACCCCTTTAAGAGATTTTTTTGCGGTTGTCAGTTGTTTAGATATCCTTGTTGGCCTCGAATCCCTTTCAGGCTGGGTTGCCGCTGCCTCGGATATTCCTATTGTGAGCATTCACAGCTCGACCACAAACCCTAATGTCATGGGAGTCTATGCCAAAAAGAAAAAAATCATATTCAAGAAATCGATTTGCAAGCACTGCAATCAGGGATTCTGCCCGAAAGACGACAGCATCAAACTTATTCCAGTGCAGGAAGTGCATGACGCTGTTCTTGAAATGATGGGCGATAAGAAATAGTCAGCCAATAATTGTGTTGACAGCTGCGTTTTTCTCTCTTCCTTACCTCTTTTCCAAGTCTGCCATTTTTTTGTAGCGTGTTCGCCTCGTTTCTGTAGCTGATTGTTGCCCGATTTATTTGTAATCGATTAATCGCTCTGAAGGCTTACTAGGCGCTACTTCTAGCAGAATTTCTTTTCCGGGTGTGTTTAAAATCTCCTATCCGGAGGGTTAGCACCGGCTCATGCCAAGATGTTTTTTCGGCATTGACATCTCCCGAAGGGAGAGCAACCCCTCTGTCAATTCTATTTCATATAAACGAATGGCATTCACGATAATGGTGCTAACCTACATTTTAAACGCGCCCTTTCTTTCCATAAGATTTAAATACGCCTCAAGCAACTTTCTGCTTATGAAAACCAAAGGCAAGAGAATATTTGTTTCCTGCAAGCAGGGCCCACATTTTACCCACGCGGCATTTGCTAAAACAATCGGCGCAGAAATTATCCCTTGCTGCAAAAAATTCGGAGACCTTAATAACTTTTTTATGCTTCTGGAGGCATTTGCAAGAGGTTTCTGTATTGCTGTAAAAAAGAAACCTGCTTTTCTTATCTCAGAGGGCATGGAGTCGATTTATCTTTGCGCATTCATTAAGCTCTTCTCAAAAGACTGCAAGCTGCTCTACCATGATGCAGATCCTTTTTTTTATTCTGGAGGCGTGCGGCTTAAAGGAGTTAATAGATTATTCTCAAACTTTTTCCTAAAGAAAATCGACTATGCGATATCTGATTCTGAAATCTCAAAATCATTCCTTGTCAAGCATCTGAAACTGAAAAAAGACGTGCCTGTTGTTTTTCCATTTGTCAATGTAGCGCAGTTCAGAGACAGTTCAAAAAAACAGAGAAAGAACATATTATATGCTGGAAGGTTTGCTCCTGAAAAAAACCTTTTCAATCTGCTGAAGGCATTCAGGATTGTGCAGGACAGGTTTCCTGGAATCAAGCTCTATCTGATCGGCGCAGGATACAAGGGTCTTTTGGAAAATGAGCTTTTAGAGACAGCAAAGGAGCTTGGCCTGAAAAATGTTGTATGGCTGGGATGGGTTAAGGATGTTTCAAAGCATCTCGACGATTCAGTAATCGGCTACAATGTCTCTTTATTCGAGCCATTCGGTTGCACTGCTTTGGAGTTTGCACTTGCAGGCGCTGTCCCATTGATAGGTTTGAGAAACGGAAATTCAGAGGTGTTCAATGACAGCAGAATAGTCTGCAACCCTGACAATCATAAGGATATTGCAAAGAAAATGATACACATACTTTCAATGGAGCAATCTGCCAGGGAAAAACTGCTCAAAGAGCTCCAGTCAAAGGCAGAGAAGATAAATGAAAAGGCGCAATGCAAAAGATTTAAGAATGCAGTGGAGCAGTTGTTAGATGAGTGATGGTTGAAAAATGGCAGGAAAAATAAAGACGCGCGCACCCAGTAAAACAAAAACACTTATATTTTTCATAGACGCTGTCAGGCCTGACTATATTGAGAATGAATCTGCCCCTTTTCTCTATTCATTGAAAAAAAAACAGACATATCTTGATGTGAAGAGCCTGCTAGGCTTCAGCTCTGGCATCCATCCCTCGATATGGACAGGCAAATACCAGGAAAGGCACGGCTTTTTCCTTGTGTATATGCATGACCCTAAAAATAGCCCGTTTAAATGGATAAGCTCCATCTCTTTTGTGCCCTCAAAATTAAGAGAATATATTCTGGCATCATTAAAGGCACCGTTTTACATGACAAAGATAAACAAGAAATATTTTCCTGCATGGTACAAGCAAAAAATACTTTCGATTCCTGCAAGCATTGACCCGAAAAACGCAGGGTTTTTCAGTACAGGCAGCACAGCCTATCCAATGGATTTCTTTGACATACTCAAAAAGAACGGGATGGATTATAGCTCGCAACCTGATTTTGATTTTGTAGGCACATACGGCCATGGCGTTGGAGTGCAAAATTGGGAGCTGACTGACAAGCCTGTTGATTTCTTTTTTGTATATGAGACAGATCCGATAGCGCATTACTCTGGCCCGCGTTCGCACGCTATCAAAAACAAGATGCAGGAGATTGACACCAAGATAAAATCTATTTATTCAGAGGCTGTGAGAGAATATGGCAAGGCAGACATATTTGTCTTTTCAGACCATGGAATGGTGGATGTCAAGCACACTATCGATGTAAAGGTCATTGTTGAGAACTCAGGCCTTACTCCGATAAAAGACTATGTTGTGTTCTATGACTCTACAATGGTAAGGTTCTGGGTCAACAACGAAAAGGCTAAAAAAAGAATAATAACCCTGCTCTCAAAGATAAAGCATCTGACATATCTCGATGATAAGCTAAAGGCAAAATACAGGATAAGATTCAGGACAAGAAAATGGGGCGACCTATTGTTCCTGGCAAGCCCTGGCTACAGGATATTCCCGGACTATTTTGCTCCTGTAAGATTCAACACAAAGGGAATGCACGGCTACTGGCCAGAGCATCCTGACTCGAAAGGCATTTTCATAACAAACGCCTTCAAGACAGCAAAGAAGGAGATAAGCGTTGTTGACTTTATGCCTACAATGCTGAAGGCAATGGGTCTTGAAAAGGAAATTCCGAAAAAGATTGACGGGAAAGCAGTGTTTTGAAGCTTTGCAGCTGAATACGAAAAAATTAAGGCGAATATCATGGACATAAAAGAAATCGCAAAGGAAATCGAGCCTATCTGTTATTTTTGCGATACAAAGATATACAAGGCTTCTCCCAGAATATCCAAACCATGGGCGGTGATTAATTCATGCAGGCATGCGAGAAATATCCAAAGCATAATCGATTATGCAGCCCGCAGGAAAACAAAAAAACTCAGGGTTTTGAATGCTTCCGGACTCGGTTGCGGGCATCAGGACTTCTCTATCCTTTCTTATCTAAAAAAAAGAGATTATGCTGTTGAATGGGTTGTTTATGATTCTCCAAATTCCGAATACTTAAGAAATAAGCATATGAAGGATTATATCAAAAAACTGGATATCCAATTAGTCGAGACTGATTTTTCAAAAGCAGGCAGCATTTTTGGCGAAAGAGCCAACGAGTTTGACATTGTTTTATTCGGTGAAATCGCAGAGCATCTTGATCATTCTGTTTTTCTTAAAACCCTTTTGGAGATAAAGCACAAGGTTAAGCCAGGCGGAATTGTTATTGTCACAACGCCGAATCAAATTTCTCTTCTGAACAGGGTTCGTTTCTTATTCGGCAGAACAAATTCATTTTATTTTGACGACGGCGTCAAGCACATGGCTGCCGGGATCTACGGCCACATCACTCTTTTTGATTTGAACAGGCTCACAAGACTTTTAAAAGATGCGGGCTTTAAAATAAATAAGGCCTATGCTTTTTCAGACAATGCAGATTCTGTTGGAAAGCCCTTGCTTTTCAGGATTCTTGGCATGGTTCTCTCATTTTTTTCCTGCTTGATACGGAATTCAGAAGCGACATTGTTTGTTGAGGCAACTAAATAGTTTTTCTGTTAACCCTCACG
>JAZDFJ010000027.1:0-16931 GCA_043807995.1 Candidatus Woesearchaeota archaeon | reverse complement strand
ATAACATATTCTTTTCTTTTTATAAGCGGTATGCCGCACAATCTAAACCCTATTCGATGATAAATTTCTGCGAGAATATCCAATAATACTATCGGCGGGAATAGCACCAGCATCAATAATGAAGTTATCATGTGCTGTAAGAATTTTCTTTTGTGAAGTTTGTATTCCATTTTCGATGTATATTTGTTCTGATTTATATTTTTTGTCTTTGACAGAAAAGGGATTTCTACCTTGATTAAAAAACACAGATTCGCTTAAAGCTGGATCAGAGGATACAAAACTTTAATGGGGTGGGCTATTAACGCACAATCCAAAAACGGGTGCGTTTAAAACCTCCTAAGCGGAGGGTTAGCACCGGCTCATGCCAAGATGTTTTTTCAGGCATTGACAACTCCCCGGTAAGACGCACCTTTACGTGAAATTCCTTTGGAATTTCTCGTTCCAAGAACTGAAGGTTCTTGTCTCACTAAATCCTGTGGATTTAGTTGTTCCAAAAACCCGCGGTTTTTGTTATCAATGCAATCGTGATATTCTTCGGAATACCACAAAAAGTTCATAAACTGCGCTTAGGCGACTGAGCAAAGCGAATGTCGCCTGAAGTAACAAAAGTTTTCAACTTTTGGAACCTCTATGAGGTGTCAACCGATTGCTTAAAGCCAGAATGGCTTTGAGCTGCGGGAACAAAGTGACGGCACCGCAGTTGGGGCCAACCCTCTGTCAATTCTATTTCATATAACAGAATGGCATTCACAATAATGGTGCTAACCTACATTTTAAACACACCCCTCCAAAAACAGAATGTTTTTAAAGACATCAAACCAGTTTATTCTCAGGGATGCAGAAATGGTTAAAATAAACTATCTTAAATTAATAGCTTCAATACTGATCTGCCAATTGGCAGGCTTTATAGGGTCATTTTTCACAGCCTCATCAGTCTCGACATGGTTCCAGACTTTGAACAAGCCATTTTTCAATCCGCCAAGCTGGCTGTTTGCCCCTGTATGGATAAGCTTGTATCTGCTGATGGGAATCTCCCTCTATATTGTCTGGAACAAAGGAGTTAAAAGCAAAGAAACAAAAACCGCAGTAACCCTGTTTGGAGTCCAATTAGCCCTCAATACCTTATGGTCAATACTTTTCTTTGGCTTAAAATCGCCATTATTCGCATTCATTGAAATAATGATTTTGTGGGCGATGATAGTGCTGACAATCAGATGCTTCTGCAGGATATCAAAGACTGCGGCTTATCTGCTTGTCCCCTATATCATCTGGGTGACTTTTGCAGCAGCCCTTAACTTTGCTATTTATTTTCTGAACTGAGAAAAGAAAGTTCTTCCGCGATAGCAATTTCTCAATGACTGTTTAAAATTGTATGAATAATCTAGCTAAAAGTAATCTTTAACTATTTTCTGTAGAAATAATGCCTGATTTTTCCAAAACAAAAAAATTTATATACTACTGTCGAATAACATCAACACAATGCAAGTATTCAATCATACAGATTTTCCTGAAAGCAGAAGATTAACAGTCGAAGCACAAAATCCACAATTTACGGAATTCAACGGCCGATATGAATCTCTTGATGAACTGAGAAAAGCTTTAGAAGGAAAAAGAGGCTATGTTGATGCTACCACAGCACACCTGCGCACACTCATAGAACTAGTCACTATTGACCATTCTTGTGTGTACATTATCGGAAGCCAAGAAAATGGATATTCTTTAGCACAAATGGAACCTATCGCAGTTTTAGGAAAACCCTCATTTATTCCATTAGCAAGACTAGTTCTGAACTGATTCTTCCGGGAAAATAATTCTATATTACACATCCCAAACCCCTTCATCCACCAAAAACTATATAAAGCAGAAGCAGGGATATATCTGCAAGAGGTAGAAGAGGTGGGAGTGCATGGCAGACGAAGTTTCTGAAGAGAGTTTTAGCGAGTATGAGCTATTGCCTCATCAAGAAATCATAAGGCTCAGGAAAGAGATCGAGCAGATAAAAAAGAATCCTTTTGGCGACACTGACTCAAGCAGGAGCCTGCTCAGCACAATGGAGCAGCTCAACCAGAATCTCGAGGCTTTTCTGAAGATTATGCAGGACTCAAGGCAGGACATTCTCGAGGAATACGAAAAAAGCAATCCCTCGAAAAGGCTTGACCAGCTTGCAGACCAGAACGAGAAGATAGCAAAGGCTTTGCTTGCTGTTGCAGAGATTGCTAAGGGCATAAAAGACGATATCAACAATTTGCAGCAACCTGCCCAGCAGCCTCCAAAACCGAACTTTCCCCCGCCTCCGCCGCCGATAATGCAGCAGAGAACATTCAGCCAGCAGCCAATGCAAAATCAGCCGCAAAGGCCTAATATCAATCCTCAGGGATTCAACAGGCCCTATCCTGCAAATCCTTCTTTGAACCAGAACAGCTTCGGAGACCTTCCTCCTTTGCCGCCTATCCAGAATACAGGCGCGAATCCAGATCAGCAGTTTTCTCCAGGAGAATTCAGCGATATTCCGGCATTAGGCGATCTTCCTCCTTTCCCTGCTGAGCCTCCAAAAAAGAAAGGATTGTTTGGAAGATAAAGAAAAATGGTCTCTGTACTTGAAAAAACACTATTCTTGAGATTGACGAATTCTTTTCATAGATTATATCCTGCAGGGCTGCCTGCTGCTGTTGCAGAGAAGAAAAAGATTGAGCAGGAACTAAAGCTCTTGAAAAAAAGGCTTCCTGGCGCAAGCCCTGAGCAGGGCACAAAAAAGCAGGTTCTTTTTGAGGTTGCAAAAGACCTTGAAGAGCTTGACCAGAGATGCATTGCACTTGCCAGAGAGGGCTTTGAGCCTGCAAAGCTGATTGTCTTAAGAGAGAAGATTTCTAAACTGCAATCTATTGTGAAAGAAAAAGTTATGAAAGACCTTTAAGACTAGAAAAGGGATTATAAAAAAAAGAAAAAAATTCGCAAAGGCTTTAAAGATCCTTTGCCATCACGGTTTTTCTGCCATTGCCTTCTGCTCTTGCAACAGCATCTTTGATTAAGTCCTTGACTTTCTTGTCAAGCTCTTCTGCAAAATCGCCTGCAACATTATAATTGCCAACTAAATCCTTGATTTTCGCTCTTACAACAACCATATCGCTCATTTAAAACCACCTCATGTTTGTTAAAGATTGTCAGATTTAAGGTCCCAATAACCCATAATCTAAAGAAGAAGCAACAGGTTCTGCCTTATAAAGATTTTGGTTTAAAACGCCTGTGTTTATAAATAAAGGGGTTTCACAGCGCTGTCTGTTATTGCCTTGAAAATTTAGCTTTCTGCTCATGCAAAGTGCTGCAGCCCCGTAAGGGACAACCCCCTGCAACGCACAGAATGACCATGTTTCTAGAAATTTTCACCTGAGGGCAACATAACTGACAGCGCCGCAGCCTTTACTTGTGGGTAAACCAGAACACAAACTTGTCTTTTTCCTTTTTGTCAAGCCTGCAAAAGCCGAATCTCTCGAACTGGATAATCTCGCCTTCTTTCAGGACTTTTATTCCCGGCTCTGCCAATCCATTAATTATTCTCTTATCTGGCATCATCACATCAACATCAACATTATCCATGTCTTTTGCAAGCCAATGTATTATTGATTTTTCTCCTTTGAAATCCTTGTAGTCCAAGTAATCCTCTGAATCAAAAACAAAGCTGTTTTTTTCTTTCCTGAAGTTGATGCAGTCCATCAGCCTTACAAGCCCTTCTTTGGAAAAGCCTTCCACATCTTTTTTGCCCAATAGAAAAGAATCATCTGTCCTGAACTCTCTCTCGCCTTTTTTCTCGTCGGGATTATGGTTGAGGTGAACAGCCTTTGAAGGGGCGTTTTTCACTTCAACAGCAACGGGTTCTTCTATGAAAAAGAATCTCTTTGCCTCCTTGTCAAGCACTCTTTTGTTGTGCATTATAAGGTCGTCCCAGGTTGTTGTCGAGTCTGCCTTTGATATACCTGTTGAAAGCACAAAATCCTTAATCGCTTTAGGAGTAAAGCCTCTTCTTCTCAATGCAACAAGTGTTGTAAGCGAAGGATCATCCCAGCCAACAAGCTCTCCGCTGTTGACCTTTTCCCTTATCACTCTGCCTGCAGAAGCCAGCACTCCCTCGAGATTGAATCTTCCAAACTCTGTTGTCTGGGTTATTGTAAGGCCTAAAATCTTTTGTATATATCTCTGCAATGGAGCTCTTAATTCAAATTCCTTGCCTCTTATCCTGTGGGTTATGCTAAAATATCCGTCCATGACTGCATTCTGAAAATCATAATTCGGGTAAATCCTGTATTTTTTTCCCTGCCTTGCATGCTCCTGGTCGATTATCCTGAAAATTGTGGGGTCCCTGAATGTCTGGTTTTCATGGGCAATGTCAATCTTCAGCCTTAGCGAGGCATCACCCTCTTTGTAGGTGTCCATTTTTTTCCAGAACTCAAGGTTCTGCTCCGGAGTTTGAGTCCTATGCTCGCATTCCTCGCATTTATTTCTCAGCTCTCTCTGCTTTTCAGAGCTGCAAAAGCAAACATAAGCCTGGCCTTCTTTTATCAGTTTTTTTGCAAGCTCATAGAACAATTCCATAAAATCAGAGGCATACTGCAGCTCATCCCATTCAATCCCGAGCCATTTGAAGTTCTCAAGCATTATGTCATAGAATTCCTTTTTCACAAGCTTAGGATTTGTATCCTCAAATCTGAATAAAAAACTACCATTATATTGCCTGGCGAGCATGTAATTCAGCAGAATAGCCTTTGCATGGCCTATGTGAGGGTATTTTTCAGGGCCTGGGGGATATGCTGTTTTTATCTTGGTTCCCTCAGGAATCCTTAATGAGGAAAAGATGTTTCTCTCCTCCTTTTCTTTTTTCTCCAGCATTTCAGGAGCTGTTTCGCTTAATTCCTTCAGCTGCCGCTCTTTGCCAAGGGAATTGACTTTTTCAACAACAGAATCTATCTCCTTCATGAGCTTTTGGATATCGCCTTTAGAATCAGGAAACTCCTTGATTATCATTCCAAGAATGGATTTTGAATTGGCTTTTCCGCCGAATTTGACTGCGTTCTGAAGCGCGTATTTCCTTATCAAAGCAGAGATTTTGGCATCCATGAGTGCTGGATTGATGCGTATTCTTTTATAGTTTGTTATTTTATGGGCTTTACCCTAAGTGAAAAATCATCCGCTCTTTGTAATATGCCACAGGCATTAGAAAAAATACCGCCTTTCACTCTCGTCAATCTCAATACCATTGTCGCTTCGCGGGATGTATAATCCGTAATATGTATCAAACTTTCGACCATCAGGCAATAAAAAAGTCGGCGATCCATCTATTCGGTGGTCTATAACTATACTCCCTTCGGGCAATATCCGCCTGGCATATTCTTCAAGTTTTCTTGCACGTTCTTCTGACATTTTGTTTCACTTTAAGATTAAAGACCACTTTTATAAATAATTTTACCCGACAATTATCGGTATTTTAAGAAATATTCAATCAATTTGTTTTCTGCTTTTCTTAGGTGCTCTTGGAATGTAGAATAAGATTTTTTTGAGAGTTTAGCAAGCTGGGGAATTGTAAGAAGTCTTGGATAGCTATAGTAACCCTCTTCAAAAGCTGTTTTAAGAGATTCAAATTGCTTAAGTGTTAAACCAGGAGTTACTTCAAGGCTTGCTATGCTTCTAATTTTTTCCTGCTTCATGGAGAATAATTTTCCATGATAATGTTTTTCTGCAGCAAGAACAACTTTGTTTAGCTCGTTTCTGTTAAGACAGCCGATTTCCCAGTATTCCCAACCGTCACTAGAAACATGAATCGGCTTTACTTTAATGTATCCGGGATTATAAAAAATCAAAAGCTCTGCCATTGCTTCTCTGGATAATGAATGCTGTGCATGGACAAGGATAAAATCATGATGTTTCTCAATACTTTTTACTCTCTTGTCTTTTCGTATTTCCTGAATAAATAACTTTTTGTTTTTCTCTGAACCTGAAAGAATGCCGCCTGCCACAATATTAATCTGGTTATTTTTTATAAAGCTAGTATAAGTATATGCAAACAAATCAATTTTATATCTCTCACAGACCGGACTATAAATGTCTTCGTCGTCTTTAAGCTTAAATCGCGCTACCCACATAAACCGACAATTGCCGGGTTACTATTTAAATATTTCTGTCCTGCTTTTTCTTGCAGGCGAAGGCATAACAGCAGCTAACATTACTTAAGAACCTCAAAATCCCATTCCTTGACTTTGTAGAATTTATCCTGGATAAATTTGATTATTTCCGGCATTTCTTCAGAATCCTGAATACCTTCAATGTCTTTCAGCTGCAGAACAATATCTTTGTCATGCCAGTCTCTTTTGTGGATATGAATCTGGACTTTGTAATCTGTTATGCCGAACCTTGAGAACAGCTGCTCCATACACTGCTCAAGTTTCCTTGACATTTTATAATCCATTGTGTCAGAGGTGAACATTATTGTCTTTTCTTTGGTGTCAACAGTGATGTAACGTAATCCAAGATTGCTGCCGCTCTTTGACTCTGAATATTCTTTAGGCCCGAAAGCAACTTTGCTGTGGGCTTTCAAAATTTCTTTTATCTCTTCTATGTCCATGAATGAACAGTAGGGTTGAATTGTTTATATAGTTTATGGCACAACAATATTTTAGAAATAACAAAAACCGAGAAAAAAGAAAAAAAAAGAAAAAGAAAATAAAAAAATTAACTTACCTTCTTGCCATGCTTGCAAGCAATACGATTATCAGAACAATCAGTATCAGCCCAAGCACTCCAAGCAGCACCAGGTATCCTGTACTCTCGAGGAAGCTCTCTTTCTGCCCGCCGAAAACTGGCTGGTAGGTTGTTCCTGGTGTTGGAGTTGGTGTTGGCGTAGGTGTAGGTACAACATCAATGCCGTCGTCGTCATCTGGCGGGGTTGTTGGCTCATCGTCATCATCCACCGGAGGCTTTGGTGTCCCGCAGCTCTGGATAACCAGATCAATTGTATCTGATTCAGATTTCTTTGTTGTTTCGTAGTATGTTGTTACCCTAATCTGGTATGTGCCCTGTTTGACATCGTCGCCGACTGTTATCACAAATGAGACTGTGTCGTCATCTCCTGTGTCAAGCTCTATATCGGATATCTTTTTCTTGTAGTCGAGGCCTGTGCTTTCTATCTCGACAGCAACCTCATCTTCATCATCTCTTCCGATGTTTTCTATCCTGACGTCAAGGTCTGTTGTCCTGTCGCATGAGAGCACGATATTGCTGAGGTCAATTGACTTTATCTGTATCTGGTGCTTCTCTTTCTTGACTTCCAGAGTAACTTCTGTTGTGGTGTTGTGCTTTCCGCCATCCTCATCTTCTGCTTCGACAGTCACGAGAAGGTCGTAATCATCCTGATCCACATCAGATTCGAGCTCGAATGTGAATGTCACTCTTTCCCTATCCCCGTCTTTCAGGTCTGCTATCTCTTCTTCCTCATCAATGTCAAGCTCTTCGTTTTCAACAGTAATTGTGACTGAGTCCATGTCCTTGTCGCCGGTGTTCTTCAGCTCTATTTCAAAGGTGATTTCCTCGCCTGGCTTGACTTCGACTGAGTCTCCCTCATCAACATCCTCTGTGTCGCCTGTCGGACCAAGATCCATGTCGTATATGTCGATGTTGTTCTCGGTTGTCAGGTAAAGGCTTACAGTGTGAGTCGCTGTTGTGCTTCCGATTGCCTGGCAGGTCACGTCTCCTATCTTCTGCTTTCCACCATCCTGTTCTTCAGGGATGTAGACAGATATTCTCGGAGTTGTTGATTCTGCTCCTGCATTCAGGGATGACGGGAGGCCTGTTACATTGACCTTGAATGCTGCTGCAGCAGTGCTTGTGCACTGGAATGCTGACAGCGCGTCGATCCCGACATTTCTTATTGTGAAGCTTGAGATGTATGTCTTTTCCCTCTCTGCTGTTGAGCCGCCTGCATTAATATCATTGAATGTCAATGCAGAGCCCTGATAGCTGACAACTAAGTTGTATGACTGCTCGTCAAAAGCCGGGCCGTCGCTCACTCTTATCTTTACAGCATAAGTTCCCGGAGTTGTTGGCGTCCACTGGACTAAGCCTGTGTTTGAAATCGCCATTCCTGACGGGAAGGTTATTAACGAATATGTTAATGTATCATTGTCAAGGTCTGTCGCAGCAACCTGGTAGCTGTATACGTTTCCTATATATACAGTTGTTATTGCTGAAGATGTTATATCAGGAGCTCTGTTGCTGTTCAGGACAGTGATTGTTATGTCTTCGGTGCTGTTTGAGTTAAGGTCTTTAACGCCAAATCTTACAGCATAGACGCCTGCATCTGCATATCCCGGAGTCCATGTATACAGTCCTGTTCCTGTATTAAAAGAACTTCCTGTTGTTGAAGCTGATGCATTTGTGAAAAACAGGCGCCCGCCGCTATCAGCAGGTGTTGCATCCAATTGTATTATAAGCTGGCTTCCCTCAGAAACCTGTTTATTGCCCACAGGGCTTAATATTGGGTTTGCGCTGACTAAAAATGCGCTTAGTAAAAGAATAAGAACCCAAATCATAGTTTTGCTTGTTTTCATTTATTTCCCTCCAAACATGTTTTTTGGTGTTTTTGGTATATTATTGTTTTAACGCGTTTCATACCATAAAATCTGATATTACTCGAGAGTAACAAAACCCATTATTTAAATATTCTTATACTGCAGAATATATGTTAGAGAATATATGTGGGTTTTTGGGTTAAAAAGGGCTGGAAAGCGCACTAAAGCTGATTTCGAGGCAGAGTCCGCGCCACCGGCTCTGTCCGGGACATCTCGCTTTTGCTCGCCATTGCTGGCAGGCTCCAGATTCGATTTTGCTATTGATTGTCGCTGTTCCCCGTAAGGGACTTCCCCCTTAGCTCTTGGATGTATCAGTTGAAATCTGTCGCAATATTGCTGGCAATGGACTTTCCGGACAAAGCCCGCGCCACCATAATATTTAAATAGAGCTTTTAACTCTGAAGTTCACATGGCTGAAGCAATTGATTCAAGAATGATCGCAGATGAACTGAGAGCGATAAGAACAGACATAGAATACATTAAGCAGCACATGGTGAATACAGACATGATTCTGAACAAGGACGAAGAGGCCAGACTTGAAAAAAGCCTTAAAGAACACTCTGAAGGAAAGACTGTAAAGCTGAAAGATTTTGAGAAAAAACTGAGAAAGTAACATGTTCGAAGTATTCCTTAGCTCTTCTTCTGAAAATTTTCTTAAGAAATGTGAGAATGAAATACACGAAAGGGTTCTAAAGAAGATAAAAGAGCTAGCAAACGAGCCTTTTCCCTCGGAAGCTAAAAGAGTCGTTGGAAGAAAAGAAAAGGTTTTCAGAGTTCGTGTAGAAGATTTTAGAATTCTTTATGTTGTGTTTCATGAGAAGAGCGAGATTTTAATCGCCGACATAGACAAGCGGTCGAGAATATACTGACATTATTTTGCAAAGAAAAAGTAAGACAGATTCAAACAATCTTGAAATCTCGATCCATGCAATCTTGACTTTCTGCCATCGCAGTTCTATTCTTTCTCTTCTAGAATCATCACAGAGCTCAAAACGATTACTCCGCCCCGCTTTATAATCACATTCTTGCCGAATGAAATATCCCCTGAAACATCAGGGTCGAGAAATGTGAGATGCTCTGAATCTCCCTGCCTGACAACCAGCTCAAGATTGTCTTCAGAAATCTCCACAGAATAAGGCTCATCGTTTAACTCGTCTGGAAGAAAGAAACTTCTTGAGTAGCCATTGCGGGCAGATCTTGCAAGCGCAATCTCGTTCATTATTGTGAGGGAAACATCCTTCAGCGCAGCATCCTTCTGCTCTTTGCTTGTCTCTGAAAGCCTGTCCTGCACAAACATGAAAAACAGCAGGAACACAATCATCATAAAGCCGAACAAAATCATGAATTCAAGGCCTGTCTGGGATTTTTTCATTCTATAACCTGCACTCCGTTTAAGATTCTATCCTGTTGTCTGGTTGAGCAGCACAAAAGAGCCCCGCGACTCTACCCTGAAATTGTTAGGCCCTGGAAAAATCGTGAGATTGCACTGCTCCTCTTCACAGCCAGGAGTTGTTATGTTTATGCTGCTGAAAAAAACAGATTCCCTAATCCCGTTCTGGGAATAATACAAAATAACCAGCTCGTGATTGTCAAGAATATATATTTCTGAAATTGAGTCAGGGATGTTTGCCTTTACTGAAAGCCTTGAGTATTTGCCCATGTGGTAGACCTGCTCTGAGGTGTAAAGAAGCTCCTTGCCAATGGAATTCACCTGCTCTCCGACAAGCTTGTCATTTGAGCTCTGGGAATAGTTGTAGACAATTACAGCTCCAGGAATAATGACAGCCATGGCAAATGCGATAATAACCAGATACTCTGTTGATATCTGGGCAATTCTATTAAGCAAACCCACCAGCACACCTCTTTCTAATTTAACTGGCTAATATCCAGTTAATGCTCTGTTAATAAACACCTGGCTTTTAATATTTTACTTTTATTTGCATTGATTTACATTAATTTGTATCAATTTACATTAAATCCTGTTTTTTCAGGAAATTATTATCCGGCAGCAATCAGAAATTGACATTTTGGAACCTGTTTGGGGTTTCAGACAAAGCCAACAAGTTTTTTCTTTTAAAAACATCTCGTCGAATGGGTTGTTACGAAAACTTTAAAAATGAAGTTATAATCCAAAAAAACATGGGAAAATCAAGGCTTCTTAGAAGAAGAACAGAGCGACTTGGGCAAAAAACAAATGCATCGCCGGAAAACAAAAAAGGCGCTGAAGGCTTTTCAGCAGGAGAAACAAAGCCAAAGGAAAAGCTGGGGCTTGAAAAGGCTTATGCCAGGTTTTTTGAAAAAAACTACAAAAATCTGATGATTATCCCTATTATAATATTGATTCTTGCCCTGGGAGTGATCGCCTACCAAATTTCTACAACAGGAGACTTTATCCAAAAGGGCGTATCTCTCAAAGAGGGAATAACCATCACAATCCCGAGCGAAAAGGAATTTGACACTTCTGAACTCAAAGCAATGCTTATCTCAAAATTCCCAAACGCAGATGTGGACATCAAAACATATTCTGACCTTGGAAGGCCAAAAGGAATAATTATACAGGCATCTGACATTGACCCTGACAACGAAGTTGCAGAGCAAAAGCTTCTTGATGCGATAGAGCCGGAAATCCCTAATGCAAGAGAGGTTTTCTCCTCAAGAAAAGTCGGCTCTGATCTCGGCAATTCGTTCTTTCAGCAAACAGGGTTGCTTATGATTGCAGCATTTATCTTTATGGGCCTTGTTGTTTTCCTCTATTTCAAAGAGTCCATACCAAGCGCAGCAGTCATGCTTGCAGCATTCTCTGACATTGTAGGGACGATTGCAGTCACCAATCTCCTAGGCATAAAGATAACAACCGCAGGTGTTGCCGCATTTTTAATGCTTATAGGCTACAGCGTAGACACTGATATTCTTTTAAGCACAAGAGTGCTGAAGAGAAAAGCAGGCACTGTGGCAGAAAGAATTGCAGGCTCTGTCAAGACAGGCGGAATGATGGGCTTGACAACAATCTGCTCAGCAATAGTCGCGCTTATGTTCTCGCAGTCAGAGATACTCACCCAGATAATGTCAATAATACTTATAGGGCTGATACTTGATTTATTCAACACATGGTTCCAGAATGCTGGAATATTAATGTTATACATGAAGAGAAAAGAAAGAAAGCATAATCAAAAATACGGGCTGAAATAAACGATGGGAAAAACAAAAGAAATCCTGACAAACTGGAGAGTCATGCTTCTGATAGTGTGCGTGATTTTATCTGTAATAGTTATCAGGCCAAACCCGTATGCCGAGGGAGTGACTATTAAATTTGTAAAGGTTAACAGCACCGCAAGCCTTGCAGGCATTTCAAATCCCGCAGCTGAAAGCATGGCAATGTCCAGAGAAGTTATATTGTTTATCAACAACCTTCCTGTGAAAAACGAAATTGACTATTATTCAATAATGGACTCGATGCCGGCAAACACCAGCATTGTGATGAAGAGCACTAAAAGAGTCTATTCATTCAGGCTTCCTGAAAATAAGGACATAGGAATGTCTGTATATAATGCCCCGAAAAGCAACATCATGCAGGGCCTTGACCTTGTCGGCGGAGCAAGAGTTATCCTAAAGCCGGTAGATGGCCAAAACTACACAAAAGACCAGCTTCAACTCGTTGTCAATAATATCGAGGAAAGGCTTAATATTTACGGCTTAAGAGACGTGAAAGTAAAGACAACAAGCTCATTCACAGAAAACGATTACATTATTGTGGAGATGGCCGGCGCCTCAAAAGAAGAGGTTGAAAGCCTTATAGAGCAGGAAGGAAAATTCGAGGCAAAAATCGGAGACATAGTTGTTTTTGAGGGAGGAAAAAGCCATATTCCTTTTGTGTGCAACTCCCCACAATGTTCAGGCGTATCCCTGAGAACCCCGTGTGAACAGCTTGCAGAAAATGACTGGGTGTGCAGCTTTGAATTCCAGATTACACTAAGCGAAGAGGCAGCAGATAACTTCTTTAAGGAGGTAAGCCAGCTTCAGGATGTCGGCGGCCACCTGTCTAAAAACATTTCATTCCTTATTGATAATGAGCTTGTAAGCAGCCTGCAGATAGACTCGTCATTCAAAGACGCCGAAAAAAGCACTGCCACAATAACCGGCGCAGAGCACGGCAATTCAAAGCTTGACGCATTCAACAATGCAATAAAAGAGATGAACAGGATGCAGTCAGTGCTTACAACAGGAAACCTGCCTATAAAGCTCGAGAAAGAAGAGGATGTATTCATAAGCCCTGTGCTGGGAGAGAGATTCCTGAAAAACGCAGCTCTTATCGGGATATTAAGCTTAATCACTGTTTCATCAGTTATTATGATAAGATACAGAAAACTGAAATATACCCTGCCTGTTATAGCCACCTTGGCTTCAGAGCTTGTCATAATACTCGGAATAGCCACCTTGATAAGATGGAACATTGACCTGCCTGCAATCGCAGGAATCATAATTGCGATAGGAACAGGAGTTGACAATCTCATAGTCATCCTTGACGAGCAGAAAATAAAAGGCGATGAAGTTTCAGACAAGAAAAAGAAATTCAAGAACGCATTTTTCATAATCATGGGTTCATACCTTACTCTAAGCGTATCAATGCTGTTCCTGTTCTTTGCAGGCGCAGGACTGCTGAAAGGCTTTGCCCTGACAACGCTGATAGGATCAACATCAGGAGTGCTGATTGCAAGGCCTGCATTTGCAAAAATAGTTGAAATCCTTACAAAGGATGAGAAAGAAGAAGATTAAAAAAAACAAGAATCAACGGATTTATAGATATTAAGTATTTGTTTAGCTTCCTCAGGTTGAAATCCTTGCGAATAACAAGTGAGCCCGTTGCGCGGGGTTGTCCTATTGGCAAACTGAAGGTTTGACGATATTCCGGAAATGTTTGTCATTTCCGATACTTACGGGGGCGCAGGGCAATCGGATTCAGAGTCGAGGATTTCAAAGATGCTAAACAAATACGATATTAACATTAATTTTCAGATTCATTATATTCATTTTATTTATTTGGGCTTGTGGTCTAGTGGCTATGATATCACCTTGACGTGGTGAGGGTCCCCGGTTCGAGTCCGGGCAGGCCCATTTTGTGGTGTTTTGCCCGGCGAGAACTTGTTCCCATTTTTCATGGGTGCCAAAAACCAAAGGTTTTTGAGCATGAGTCCGGGCAGGCCCATTTTGCTTTGCAATGCTTAGCACGGGCGAGAACAGAGTTCCGCGTTAGCGGTGCCAAAAACCGCGGGTTCCACAAAAATCAAAGATTTTTGAGGTTCCGAAAACATAGTTTTCGCGGATTTGAGCACAAGTCCTGACTGGCTCGGCATTTCATTCAAAAGAGGCATGTTCTATGGCTGAATTCGACAAAAGAATACTTGACCTGTTGCAATGTCCGAAATGCGGCTCTTCTTTGGAGATGAAAGGCAAGAAAAACCTGTTTTGCCAGCGCTGCAAAAAGGAGTTTGAGATCAGGAACGGGATTCCGATACTGCTGCCTGACACAGTGGAGTGATAGAGGCTGATGAAAACAGACAGGTATTATGATGACATAGCAAAAGGCTATGATGAGCTTTACAAAAGAGAGCAGATGAAAAAGCTGAAACTCATTCTTAAGAACATAAAAATTCCCTCTGGCGCCGCTGTCCTTGATGTCGGCTGCGGAACAGGCTATGCCCTTGAGTTCTTTGAGAACAGCCTCGGGCTTGATCCAAGCATTGAACTGCTGAAGAAATCAAAGAGCAGGGTTGTGTGCGCGAATGCTGAAAACATGCCTTTCAAAGACAAGGCTTTCGACCTTGTGTTCTCAATCACTGCAGTCCACCACTTCAATCTTGAAAAAGCAATCCCTGAAATGCTGAGAGTCGGCAGGGAAAACTTTGTATTCACTGTTTTAAAAAGGATAGATAATTTCAATAAAATCATTGAAACAATAAAAACCAGTTTCGACGTGTACAAGATGCTTGAAGAGGACAAAGATTTTATATTGTTTTGCAAGCATCGGGTGCGTGTATAAAGCGCTTTTGCACTGGCTGGCGAACCTTGCATTCAAACATCTGCCACAATGAAATCTTGGGAGAACAACGAAAAGTAAAACTATGTGAGCACAGTGCAAAAGTCGAGGAAATAGCGAGATATCAAAAATGCAAGACATTTTCTGACCTCTCTGAGGTTTCGGACAGAGCCACAAACATCCAAAAATATTTAAAGACAATGCTATCAGGAGCATAAAATGAGAAGAAAAAAGACTGAAGCCGGCCAAAAGAGAACAAGAATTATTATAATGGGGCTTTTTATAGTGGCTGTTATGGTGTTTAGCAGCTTTGCTGTATTCATGGATAATCCAGCATCTGGATTAAAATACAACGGCTTCAGTTTCAAATACGATGATACAGGCCAGATGTTCTCTGTGAAGATAAACAAAGAAGAGTTTTTTTTCAGAAACCACCCCGCAGACCTTGAATACATAAATGTCTCGAAAGAGGCTGTTGAACTTTACAAGAATGCAGATGAGGTTTATATCACATTCGAGCCTAAAGAAGACATATACCTCGGATTGTTTGACAGCTTAAGGCTTGACTTTTCAAAAAACTCTGGAAGAAATGTTCTTGGTGCGACAACAGAGAGCTCCACACTATATGACCTCCCTGTGAAAACATGCCAGGATGCAAACCAGACAAGCGCGGTTATTTATCTTAAAGTGGGTGACGCAACAAGCGTGAGCCTTGATGATTCATGCATAATATTTGAAGCAAGGGAATATGGCTTTATAAAACTGAGAGACAGGTTTTACTATGCTCTTTTCGGGGTGATGAAGTAATGGCAGGAAAGAGAAAAAATAACAAAAAGGAAAAAAAGAATGATGATTTGAAAGTTGAAGAATCCAAACACGCTGAAGAAGAAAAGCATGAAGAAAAAGAGAGCTTGATTGCTGAAAAAAAGGAGAAAAGAAAGAAAAGCGTGCGCACAGGCCATATTGTTATCGGCATACTGGTCATTATAGGAGTTATTCTCAGCCTTATCTATCTTTTAAATCCAAAATCAGAGATAAATGCCAATGGCAAAAGCGGATACATCTACACTTACAACGGATACGAATTCTGGCAGGATGAAGACGGATTCTGGAACACAAAAATGACAAAACACAGCGGCGATGTCCAGTATGTAGCTACATTCTATTATGGTCCGCGCGACCTTGAGGACATCACAATAGTGTACAGGAACAACACATTTGCAGAGCAGCTGGATACAGACAAGAAGGCGTATATCACGTTCGACCCGGAGGACACTGGCATGGCATACATTGCTGTCGCAGCCTCAAGCCTGAGCACTGCGCTGAAAAAAGTGTATTTTTCAGACGCCATAGCCTCATGCACAAAGCCGATAGATGTGTGCGAGAACAGGCCTACAATAACCTGCGACAACACAGACAGCGTGGTGATTTTCGTTGATTCTGACCCAGAGATGTCTGTTGTCTATGAAAAGAACTGCCTCATCATCAAAGGCCAGGGCGATGACCTGATAAGAGCAGTTAACAAGGCCCTGCTAGGCTGGTATGGCATTGTGAAGTAGAAAAGATGCCACACTATTACTCTGCCGAACAAACATCTAGTATCAAGCTGAAAAAGATAGATATCGAAACAAAAGACGATTCTTTTCAGCTATATTCCGGCTCTGGTGTTTTCTCAAAAGAAAAGCTCGACACAGGAACAAAGCTGCTAATTGAAAACGCAGTTATAAAAGACAGCTGGCGCATTCTTGACCTTGGCTGCGGAACAGGAGCTTTGGGCATTGCCCTGCTAAGAAGGTTCAGAGGGGTTGCCGTGGTTTTCACCGACGTGAATAAAAGGGCTGTGATGCTGGCCCAGAAAAACATTGAACTGCACTGCTTTGGAAAAAGGGCGCAGGCAATAGAGTCGGATGTTTTTGAAAACATTAAAGGGAAATTTGATGCAATACTGCTGAATCCCCCCCAGACAGCAGGCAAGGAGCTGTGCTTCAGGATGATTGAAGAGGCTGCTATCCATTTAAGAAAAAACGGGCTTCTTGAGATTGTTGCCAGGCACAAAAAAGGCGGCAAAACACTTTCTGAAAAAATGATGGAAGTTTTCGGAAACATGAGAACAGCTGCGATGGGCGCAGGTTTTAGGGTTTATGTCAGCGAACAGAAATAGCAAGGGAATACCGAATATAAAACAGAAAAAATAAACAACAAAAAACAATAAGAAAAAATAAACAACAAAAAACAATAAGAAAAAATAAACAACAAAAAACAATAAGAAAAAATAAACAACAAAA
>JAZDFJ010000026.1:0-7685 GCA_043807995.1 Candidatus Woesearchaeota archaeon | reverse complement strand
ATCTTCGATTTTCGATAGCTCTAACGAGCAACTACGTTCAAATCCCAAAACAAAATTAAATGGACGGAGCGGGATTTGAACCCGCGGCATCCCGATTGCCAACCGGGCATTCTACCGGGCTGAATTATCCGCCCATAATTTTCTCTATTTTTTTATGGGACTTCAGCGAAGCTGAAAGTCGCATAGCTCGATCAACCCTGAAAAGGGCCAAACAAACAATTTTTATTTTAGGGGACTTCAATACACAGTATTGAAAGTCGCCTAGCTCGATCAACCCTGATAAGGGTTGAAACAATACCTTTTTAAATACTTCGTCTTTTCCCAGCAGCATGAACGGAGTTATTGTTAATTTCAGGCAGGGAAAGCACACAATCTCAGGCAACCAGATGGTTGTAAAGGTTGATGGCGTAGCATCCAAGGAAAAGGCAGCTGCATTAGTTGGCAAGAAAGTGATTTTCAACACAGGCAAAAAAGACATTGCCGGCAAGATCTGCTCTTTTCATGGCAACAGCGGCGCTGTTCGCGTTATCTTTGAGACTGGAATGCCTGGTCAGGCCTTTGGAAAGAAAGTCAAGATAGAGTGAATTCTTAAGATTTTTGAAAGAATAGCTTTAAATATGTTTTCTGATTTTACTTTAGCATGCTAACACAGGAACAATTAGAGCATATTGCCCGAACAAGGGTTGAAATAATCCGCAAAATACAGACAGTCCCGGTCAAAGGCACGACTGTAGAATATTTTAATAAGAAATTTTTTGTTCTTCCGACAGTATTCTGGCCCTGGGAAGACAGCCGCCCACTACTTGAAAACTACATTGTTAACCAGGGAGAGCGGGTTCTGGATGTGTGCACCGGTTCTGGCCACATCGCCGTTTTCTCGGCATATAAAGGTGCAGGAAGAGTTGTTGCACTAGACCATAACCCTGCAGCAGTGGAGGCTGCGAAAAAGAACGCTGCATTGCATGGATTCTCAGAAATTATTGATGTAAGACTTTCAGACATGCTCTCTGCGCTTGATGCTAAAGAGAAATTTGATGTTGTGACAGGAAATCTTCCGTTTACAGACCAGCAGGCAAACAATCTTGCTGAGTCAGCAGTCTATGACGAGCAGCTCCGGGCGAACAGGTTATTTTTTACAGGAATAAATGCACATCTCAACCCTCACGGCAGAATTTATTTATCTCAGGCTAATTTCGGCGCTTTGGATGCAGTAAGAGATCTTGCAGAAAACGCAGGTTTTACAATGAAAAAAATCGGTGAAAAAAAGATGAACAACAATGATCCAAGAGTATTCTATGCATTTGAATTAAAGAAAAAAAAACATTCAATCTAAATATTAAACTACTTTAGCCTGAATCTTGAGTCCGCAGGCTCTTCTCGTGCAGGCGTTACTTTGACTACTGCATCGAATATAAAAGGAGACAACATGCCTCCTTCCACGACAACACGCCTTAAAGCGCCAATGTCAGCAAGATGCTGTCCCGGAGATAAAAGATACGGCCTGTATGTTCTTGATAAAATTCCTAATTGAACCGCTTTATCGATTACATCTCTTGGATAAACCCTGCCTACAGGTGCTTCGGCAGGGCTAGCGGCTCTTGTGCAGGATGCTCCTGCAGGAGCACTACCCTGTCCTGAATAGCCTGAACTCCCGCTTGGAAATCCTATAAAGTCCGATGAATCAAATTCTGTCATTTTAAACCCCCTTTATTGGCAACCTCATTCGAATCTATTATATAGTAGTTACAACTACACCCTATTTGTAGCAGCACAAGTATTTAAATCTTTCGATTTTTCACCATCAACTAGTGGTAAATAAACCAGAACAAAGAATCAGGGTCTGGAAGTATTGTTTTGCCAGCTCTGAAGAAATTAGTCATTACAGCTTGACAAAACTTTTTAGCCTCTCTATCACAATAATATTTATAAAAGATTGCTACTTTCAAATAGATACTCGAAGCACAAATCTTATTGGGTGGATTGTTAGGCGAACATTAATTAAATTTTAGTTGAATAACTGATAATGCTATAATAAACAGAAGGGTGGTGTAAATGAAAAGAATAATGAACATAACAATACTTTTTTTCTTTATAGTTCTATTGAGCATAATGTCCACAGCTGTGAATCAGATCCGGCTGGAATGTCTCACTAACGGGGAATCGATTGATTTTGGCTACACTGAATTTACATGTCACTCAACAGTATGCATGTTATGCATCAAGGACACTGACCTTGGCTCTTACATAATCAACCTGAATGATTGCAGCATCGATGGATTATCCTGTGAAGGAGGCAATATCAGCCAGGATCTCACACCGCCTGAAGTCACGTTTATTTCGCCAACAGAAAACCAGGTTTTCGGCATTGACGACGTGCCTGTTTCATTGGCATTCAGCGAGCCTGTTAAGCTTCTCAAAAGAACATTAGACAATGGAATGCTGAGAACAGTTTCGCTGTCAGGCGACCACACAACAGCATCATTTACAATAACCAATGTTGAAGACGGATATCACATTCTTGAAATACGGGCATACGACTACAACAACAACATGGAGCCGTATTTTGTGCACTTCTATGTTGATACAATGCCTCCCGAAATTATCTCGACAACTCCAGCAAACGGATACTTTATTGAAAGGGGGCCTGTTGATTTCAAGATAAAATACAATGAAAACTTTATTGTCTCGCTAAAGCTCTTCTACAAGAGCACAACAGAGCAGAGCTATCATCTAAGAACAATGTCCTGCCAGAACGGCGAGGATGTCGAATGCATTGCAACAGTAGACCTGTCATCATATCCTGAGCTCTCCCAGATACAGTATTATTTCGAGCTTCAGGACAGCTTTGACACTATTAGCTCTGGAGCGACATTCAAGATAGACACTGCAACAGCAGAGCAGCCCATTCTTATAACCAATCCAGGAAACAATGCAATACTGAATTCAAAGAGCATCCAGTTGACTGTGCTGCCAAACATGCCTATGACTTCAATAAAAAGATCCTTAAACGGCGGAACCTGGTCAACCATGTGCTCGTCAAACTGCAACGCACAGGTCACAAAGAGCGTCACTCTTGTCGACAAGCAGGAGAATGAGATATCTGTTGAGGGAACAGACCAGCTTGGGAACAAGTATTACCACACAATCAGAGTCATTGTCGACGCTACAGCGCCGAAGATAAAAGACGAGAATCCTGGAAGAAATGATGAATATGCAACATCATCTTTCTGGATAAAATACGATGAATACTTCCCATCAAGCGTTTCAATCAGCTTCAGAGAGGCCGGAACATCAGGCGCATTCAACGAGGTCAGCAGGACAGACTGCCCTGCAGGCATTAACAAGGAGTGCACATTGAATGCAATACTGACTTCATACGAGGGAAAGACAATAGAGTATTTCTACTCTATCAGAGATATTGCAGGAACAGTCAAGAGCTCAAGCCAGCACTACACTGGAAAAGTCGATACAACGCCTTCAGTCATGAACGTGTTCGCGCCAGTCGACTATTATATCTCCCCGTCCAAATACATCGGCATAAACATAGGCCTCAACGAAGAGGCCAAGCTGGAGTATTACGCAGACACAGACCCGAGGTGGAGAAATCTCTGCAATAACTGCGACGGCTACGACGGAACAAAGAGCTTCAAGGAAGGGGCAAACACAATCATATTCAGGGCAACTGACGGAGCAGGAAACACTGCACAGCAGTCAACGCTTGTCTATGTTGACACAAAGATTCCGAAGCTCTACAAAATCCTTGACAGCGGCGATTATGTGAACAGCATGTTCCCGGTTAAATACGAGGAATACAATCCTGTTATGACAAAGTTATTTGTAAAAAAAACAGGAGCTGCAGCATACAGCCAGTTCACATCATATGAATGTGTGCCTGGAAAAAACATAGTGTGCTACATAACCGCGACCTCGCCATCCTGGAACAATGGGGATACTGTTGAGGCATACTTTGAAATGTACGACATCATAGGAAACATGGCTGCAACAACCCCAGTCACTGTGACAATCGATACTGTTGTTCCTGTGATCGACAGCGCTCAGATACTGGAAGTCGGAAGCATGAGAAAGCTAAGCATTGACACAGACGCCAACTACAAGATAACCTACATCCTTGACGGCGGCATTGAAAAGCCTGTATGCACGAGCTGCGGCCAGGAAGGCTATGAAAAGTCAATATCATGCACTTCCGGAGCACACACTCTTGTCGCGAAAGTGACAGACCTTGCAGGCAATGTTGCGCAGAGAACACTGACGTTTACAAAGTAATTTTTTTAATTTGTTTTTTTAATTTTGATTTTCAATAATTTTTGATTATTCCGGATAGTTAACTGACATCAAATTTTGTTTTACAACTGAAGTTTGATTAAGGAAAGGAGGAAAAGAAAGATGCGGCTATGTAAGGAAGCATATTTGAAGGGAAATAAAGGTTTGTTGGTAAGAAAAACAAAGTTTTATATTGAAGATATTACAGGAATTCCAGAAATTGACATTTTCTGCCTGCATTTGGGAACTTTTTTTGAACCGGAAAACGGAATACCAAGCACATTTGTGTGGGAACCACGATTTACAGTTGCACCAATCAACAAAAACTACTTAGTGGACGGAAAAGAAGCGAATGTCCCAAAATTTGAAAATGAAGCTGCAAGATTTTTTGGAAGAATTCAAACTGATTCTTCTGCTCGGGGAGCAAATCCGAATATTTTAGCATCAATTTTTGCATATGCAATGTACTCTTACATAGCTTCGGCATTTGAACAAGCATTTGGACAAGCATTTCCAATAGCCGGCGCACCAGAGCCGCAACAAACAGGAGAGAGGCGATAAAAAATGCTCACATTCCACAGGATTAGATTTGAATCAGTAGAATCGCCTGAAGAAGGCGATACTTTAGGATCAAAATCAACCGAAATCGAATATCTTGTTTGCACAGCAAACACCTGCCTGTTTATCGGAGGCTCTGAACCTGGAGCAACAGCTGTTTCTTACACGCCAAGCACAAGGGTTTACAGCAGGGTTCCTGAAATAAACGGACCTCTTCACCATGAGGATCTTTTAAGATGGCAGGAATTTGAAGGCAGGAGAATAGCGGCGGCTGGTGAAGTTTACAGTTTTGAAGAGGCAACAGTCGAGAGAACAATTGATTCAATTCTTAATGCAGAGACAAATGATAAAGAAATCCAAGATACAGCTTTATCTGAACAGCCCGGAGAAGAACAACTCACAGCTGCGGTTAGAGACTACATAAAAGGAGTTCTATGGCAGTGCTGGAAAGTTGGCCTGGAATAGACAATGTTCTATCCAAAAAAATAAAGCTAAAAAAAGAAAAATAAAAGAAAAAATCAATTTATCCTACTTTATCCTTATTGTCTCAAGGTTTCTCGGAGAAACAGTCTCTATCTTCATAAGCTGGTGTATTGACTTGCTCAGGTCAAGGCATCTTGAGTTTTCTCCGTGATTCACAATTACTTTCTTTGGTCTTGGATTCAGGTGCTGCACAAAGCTCATAAGCTCTTTTCTGTCAGAGTGGCCTGTGATTTCATATCTCAGCACTTCCATAAGCACGCTCACTGTAACAATGTTTTTTCCGTCCCTGTAATTGAACTCCCTGCCGCCCATGAGAAGCATTCTTCCCAGGCTGCCTTCGCCCTGGTAGCATGTAAATACAAGAGTATGCCTCTTGTCTTCTGCAAAGCTTCTCAGATACTGCACAGAAGGGCCGCCAACAAGCATGCCTGATGTTGCAAGTATGATGCATGGCCCGGCATCCTCTATAACCTGCTGTCTTTCCTTTTGGCTTCCAACTCTCTTGATGTTTGGCATAAGAAAAGGATTGTTGTCCTTGTGGAATATCTGTTTTCTCATTACGCTGTTCAGGAACTCTGGATAGGCAGTGTGTATCGCTGTTATGTCCCACACCATTCCATCGATATATATAGAAACATCTGAAGGTATCAGCCCCTCTCTTATCAGCTTTTCAGCCGCCACTATTATCTCCTGCGACCTTCCTACTCCAAGCACAGGGCAAAGGACTTTCCCGCCTCTGTTGAGTGTCTTCACAACATTTTCTGCAAACAGCTTTTCCTGCTCTCTTGTTGTCGGCATATTCGCCTCTCTGCCGCCGTAAGTTGACTCTATCATCAGGGTTTCAAGCCTTGGAAAAGATGTCTCAGCAGCGCTCAACAGGTTAGACTTTGCATATTTCAGGTCTCCTGTGTAAAGCAGGTTATGCAGCCCATTTCCTATGTGAAGATGCACCATTGCGCTTCCGAGAATATGCCCTGCATTGTAGAATGTGAGCCTTACATCCGGAGTGATATCAGTGACCTCCTCATAGTTCAGAGTAATAGTGTGCTTGACAACTTCCTTGACCTCTTCGCTTGCAAAAATAGGGTCTTCGCCCTCGTTTCTCATGATTTTTACAATGTCAAGCTGGAGAAGAGCCATTACATCCCTTGTAGGCGGGGTGCAGTATACAGGTCCTCTGTACCCGAATTTGAACAGATAGGGCAGGAACCCTGAGTGGTCGACATGGGCGTGGGATATTATCACTGCATCAAGCTCTTTAATGTCAAATTCAGGAACCTCAAGAAAAGGGTACGGCTCTCTTTCAGAGGCTACATCGATTCCGCAGTCAAGAAGGATTCTTGATTCAGGCGTCTGCAAAAACAGGGCCGACCTTCCGACCTGCCTTCCTGATCCGAGATAGGTGACTCTGATCCATTCCTCTTTTTTTGCCCTAAGCCACCCGTTGTATATCCTCTCTCCGACTTTGTTCAGGAATTTTTTCCTGTAATCAGAGCTCTGGAACAATACTGCCCTTATATTCTCAATCAGCTGGCTTCTTATTGGCGGAACCCTTTTTATCAGCGGAATCCACAGTGTTTTCTGCTTTATTTTAAGTATATTCTCTCCCTGCTTTCCTATTGCTATTCCTGGCTTGTTCACCTCGACAGTGACCATTGAGCGCTCAGGGTCGAAGAAGATATTCTCAATTCCTGCCTCTTCCCCAACAATCGCCCTTATCTCTTTCTCTGCCTCTTTCTGCGACAGGCATACTGCGGGGTCAGGCCTCAGCTCTATTCTTTTTTTTATCTTGTTGACTATCTCTCTTATTATGCCGTTGTCATCCAGGAAAAAGTTTATATCTTTTGTGTACAGCACAATATTGGCGCCCTCAAAGCACGCCTCGCTTATCTTGTTGCTTGGCAAATCCTTTAAAATCTCTTGTATTATTTCACTTGGCAAAATCATCACCTTTGATTAATTTTATTTTATTTGTTTAGCTTCCTCAGGTTGAAATCCTTACGAATAACAAATGAGCCCGTTGCGCGGGGTTGTCCCACAACTGCTGAATCGGTTGACACTTCAGGCGACATTCGCTTTGCTCAGTCCCCTGAATGGAAGAGCATCCGCATTGTTCGTGCAATCAAAACGCAGTTTTGCATTGCACCAGCTTGCATTGGTAAAGGTGCGTCTTACCGGGGGCGCAGGGCAATCGGATTCAGAGTCTAGGATTTCAAAGATGCTAAACAAATACATTTTATTTTATAATATATCGTATAATTTTATTTTAAAATTTCAATTCTATAATTTAATTTTTTAATTTGATTCTATAACTGCCTTAGCAAAAACTCAGAGGCATTTCTAAATGTTTACAAACAACAAAA
>JAZDFJ010000025.1:0-7486 GCA_043807995.1 Candidatus Woesearchaeota archaeon | reverse complement strand
TTCCACGAGATGGGCAAAAAAATAAAATCTGCCTTATCCGAAACATTTCATCCAGATCTATACAACTATCTATCACTGAACAATTCAACCAGCCATTTGCATATTCATCTTATTCCAAGATATTCCAAAAAAACCGAGCTGTTTGGTTTTGTGTTCGAGGATTCCTCTTTTGGAAAAAGTTACAATCGTAATCCTGATTTCCAAGTAGATGAAGAAATACTGATTCAGATAAAAGAAAAAATTAAGAAAAACTTAAAGTAGTGCCGCTTTGCCCGACTTTCTCGCTAATGCTTGAACCACATCACCTTCTTTCAGATACAAAAGCCCGAAAACTAGCGCATAATCCAATCAGTGCCCATGCGCAGGGCCGTACACTGTCACCAGTGCAATCACTGCAATCCCAAGGATTATAGCAAGAACATGCAGAATAGTGTCTTTTAGACTGCATTCCCTGTGCAGCTGTGGAACCAGGTTTGATGCAGCGATGTATATGAAATTGCCTGCAGCAAAAGGGATTATGAATTCTGTAAAACCGTGCAGCTTTCCGACCAGGAAAATTCCTGTTGCTGTTCCGGCTATTGCAGTCACAGCTGATACAAAATTAAATAACAGCGCCTTTTTCCTGGACATTCCTGAATAAAGAAGCACGCCAAAATCAGCGATTTCCTGGGGAATCTCGTGAAATATGATTGATACTGTTGCTGCAATGCCGATAGTGATATCTACTGCATAGCTGCCTGCAATAACCAATCCATCAATAAAATTATGCATGCTATCGCCAATCAGATTGACTGGCGCGAGATTGTATGCGTGCCCATGGCCGCAGTCCTTATGCTCACATTTTTTGCTGTGATGGAAATGGACAAATTTCTCAAGGATAAACATCAAAAGAAAGCCGGCCAGCAGATAAAATGACAAGGATAAATTGTATTCATCATGAGAGAGCGCTTCAGGCAGAAAATCCATGAACACAGTGGCGAGTAAAACGCCGACAGAAATGCTGAGCAGGAAAAGCAGTGTTTTGCTTGATATTTTTTTCTTTAAAAAAAATGGCACAGCAAAAGCTACTGATATCAATGATACAATGATCACGCTGATTACTGCATAAAAGGCGTTCATTCGCAAGCAAATAAGTATCTGGTTTATAAATTTTGATGATTTTTATCCTCGTTAATAGCCAGAGTGCCTGAAATTACTTTTCTGATTCAGATTTGCGATATTTTTGGATAGTGTTCAACCCAGCAGAAAGCATCCTGATTTTACAGCAGAAAAACACATATTTTAAATAGGAGCTTTCATCATTCAGGGCATGGCCAAAAAAACTAGCAGATTTCTGTTTTGGACGCCGAGAATATTAGCGATTGTATTCTTACTGTTCTTGGCATTGTTTTCTTTGGATGTTTTTGAAGGAAACTATGGATTCTGGGGAACTCTCCTTGCATTATTCATGCACAACATCCCTGTCTTTGTTCTAGCAATAGTCTTGTGGGCATCATGGAAGCGCGAATGGATTGGCGGGGTTGTCTTTATTTTAGCAGGATTACTCTACTTATCAATAATACTGGTGGCTATTCTGACAAATGAGCCGCGCAAATGGTACATGCTTTTCTGGATACTGCAAATTTCAGGGCCTGCATTTCTTACAGGAATACTGTTTCTAATAGGATGGTTTAGAAAGAAAAAATAAAACCTATCTCCCTGCTTTGGATTTTTGATTCTGTATTTCCAATGAAAATCAAAAAAATTTATATATGCACAAAATTATTGAAAAATTCTTTTTGATGGGCGGTGAGATATAGTTTTCTGGAGAATTATCTAAGATCTAAGGTTTCTATCATAGAGCAAAGTGCCAAAAACAATTGAAATCATGCCCAATATAAAAATAACAGCAACATCCAGCAGAACAGAGTATAGATGACTCCCTATCATCAAATATCTTAATAAGTCAACAACATAAGTCATTGGATTGACAAGAAACAATTTTTGAACCAAAACTGGCAATGCATTGATAGGAAAGAATATCCCTGACAAGAGAAGGAGACAAAAAGAAAGCCAACTGACAACTGTTCGAGCAGTTTTTGGAATTTCGAAAAGCCGCACCCTTCCGGTAAATTTATAATCATCCAGCTATTCTGATCAAGCATGAAAGTGTTTTTGTCATACCGGTTTTCTGGAGAAGACCCGGAGGTCTTGAGGAAAACAATCCAAAGCATTTGTGAAAGCCTGAAAAAAGCAGGGCATGACCCTTTTTGCTCATTTTGGGAGGGGGACTTTTTCAAAGAGAATAAATATTCTAACAAACAGATTTTGCAACACGCTCTAAAAGAATTGGAAAATTCTGATATTTATCTCGCTTTTATAAAATCTGAAGATAAAAGCGAAGGTATGCTGATTGAAGCGGGCTATGCACTTGCAAAAGGAAAAAAATTCTATTTGGCCATCAAAAAAGGGGTTCACACCACTTTCATAAAAGAGCTTGCAGACACAATCATCGAATTTGAAAACTTAGAAGAATTATACAACAAACTAAGCAAGCTAAAGTAATTTGACATGCTTATTCTGAATTTGGCATCTACTACAGCGCACATCTTTCCGATAATTATATTAACATGAATCACTTAATCAGCACAATGATGCATGAATACAAAGGAGTAATTGTTGAAGAAAGCTTAGAGGACAACAGAGTGCTCAATGATTTAGAAATCATCAAGTTTGAAATCTCAAAGGAGGAAAACCCTGCTAACAGATGGCATCTTTATACTATTCGCGTTTCCAAGGAAGAAATTGGTAGGCTTTCCGAGAATATCAAGCCAAAATGGTATGCGCACTTCTGGAAAGGCAGAAATGTCATTGCAATTTTCAAAGGCAAGAAGTTCGAGTTTAATTTTGATGATAAATCAAGCTGGAAATCTGTTGTCGAGTATGGCTTGTCTCTCGGAATCCCGAAAGAACAATTGGATTTCCCGATTGATTGAGATTTTCCCATCTGTCTCAACAAAAAAAAGAAAAAAAATAAATATTTACAGCAGAGGATTCTGTCCGCCGTAGAGCGCCATAAACTTCCCGTGGTCGACTTCAAGGCTGAAGATGTCATGGTTGCACTTTGTCGCCCTCATTTTCACGACTGAAATCTCCCTCAGCACCTTTCTCCTGAACTCGGAGAGTCTCAGATGGAATATTCCGTCGCTGAGGTAATCCTCAACCTCGAATATCCCGTGGGACTTATTCATCTCGCGCTGGTCTCCCCCTTCAGAAACTAGGAGCGAGGTCATGTTGGCATCTCTCAGAAACTCAAAGAGATAGTACAGCTCAATCCTGGGGTTTTCAAAGTTTGAAAGCACATAAAGCGCTGAAAGCGAGTCTAATACAAAAAGATCGCAGTTCGCCTCTGTCTTCAGTTTTTTGATAATATTTTTCACAACATTGATCCAGCTCCTGTTATTGGTCATCCTTATGTCTTTTATCTCTTTTCTTATCGCTCCGATATCAACAAAAACCAGCGAGCCTTTTTGGCTGCCCTTTATCTTCTCAGTCTCTGAGCCAAACCTTGCAAGGTCATTGACCACCAAGATATTTATCTCAGAAAGGTCAAAGTTAAGGCTGATAGCGTGGTTGAGGAATGAAACAACAGACTGCTCCAGAGAGATAAACAATGCTGTTTTCCCGGCCTTTGCCTCATTGAACAGGATGTTAAAGCAAAAGCTTGATTTCATGGAACCGGCAGGCCCTGTGACAAGGACAACATGCCCCGCTGGTATGCCCCCTTCAAGATGCTGGTCATACCCCTCGATATAGGTTTTTATTCTTTTAATGTCAGATTTTTTCTCAACAAGCTTTACCATTGGCTCACCTTCTTTTAGCTGATTTTGCGCATTGCAGTTTTATACTCTTTTGTTTTATATTCCCAAACATGAATTTTTGTCCCACTATTGTACGATTGTTTATCCCCTTTTTATATTTTCTTTATTTATGCAGGCTTTTGTCCAAAATAACTCTGTGGCGCGTTCACCACGATTCTTTCATTCATTGTAACCCGAGTTAATCATGAACTATGAATTACAATCAAAGTTCACTAGGCGCCACCTCAGAGAGGTTTCGAAATTATCATTTCGGGACATCTCTGATGTTTCGAAAATGACGATTTTCGCCACATCTCGGACAAAAGCCCGACACAAAAACCTATGCAGTTTCGCTGTGCTTTATGATTTCAACACTGCCTTTTTTAGTGTTGACAACTACTTTTCCCTTTTCCAATTCTGTGCAGCCGACTATTATGCCCTCTGTATTGAACTGCCAGAGCTTTCTTGTGGCGTGATGGCCAGGCTCCTGTGTCTGCACGTCTGAATAGCTTCCTGTCTGGTGCACAAGGCTTGAAAGGCCTGGCACATAATCAAGCACATATTCGCCGGCAGCATCAAGCACATAAAGGTTATGGTCATAAGAGCCGACTATTATCTCCATTTTCCCGTCATTGTCAATATCCATTATCAATGGAGAGGCAACAACCCAAAAATCAGTCTCATATGCCCAAAGCTTTTCTCCTTCGCAATTTAAGGCATAGAGGTTGTTGTCACATGAGCCGAAAATTATCTCAGGGCGTCCATCCTGGTTTATATCGGCCGCCTCAGCCTTTGAAAATATTGCCCCATCTGTCTTGAATTTCCAGAACAGCTGGCCATTGATGCTCAGGGAATAAAGGTAATGATCGCATGAACCAATGACAATCATCTCTCTGCATGTCTTCTGCGATTTGACAAAAATAGGCTCTGCAAGTATCTTGTCTTTTGTCTTGTATTGCCAAAGCTGCTTTCCTGAAAAATCAACCGCGTATATCACTCCTTCTGCTGTGCCGAAAACAATCATTTTGTATTCAGGCAATAAAAGCGGGGTTGATTCGATTTCTGATTCAACCGAAAATGATGTCAAAAGATCTCCTTTTGACGAGAGAATATACAGTTTTTTATCTGCGGAGCCAAATATTGCCTCGAGATGGCCGTCATTGTTTATATCAAAGCTCACAATCCCCCCTCTTATTGCTCCGTGAGTCTTATACTTCCATTTTTCCTTGCCGTTTTTTGAAAGGCAGTAGAGCACTCCCATTTCAGAGCCGACAAGAATCTCTTTTTCGCCATCATTGTCTATATCCGCGATATTCGGGGTTGTATTAATGCTGTTTGCAGAGTCAGTGTCGAGGAACATGAGCTCGACTTCATCCACCTTTTCATTGATGTCGAAAATCCATTTAAGCTTTCCCTCGGAATTAAGCGAGTAAACCCTGCCGTTTTTTGTGCTGAAAAGCACCTCTTTTCTTCCATCACCATCTATATCTGCAGCCACAGGCGCAGAGAGAAGCAGGCTGTCGCTCTGGAAACTCCATTCCTTATGTATCCTGCCGGTCTTTTTCTTCACCAATTTTTTAAAAGCAAAGAATAATTTATTCATCTTGCAAAAACCACCTGCCTAAACCTCGCACACTCTTTCTACTCTAGGAATGTTTATAAAGATTTCGTTGAGCAGGCTTTGTCAGAAAAATAAGCACCTGGCGAGCCTTGGAAATAGTTTATCAATCGTGATTAAATCGGATAACAATCGGCTTCAGAAGCGTGGCGAGCGTGCTATTTTCTAGACAAAGCAGCAAGCTAATTTTTACTTGAAAATAGAGAGCTGCGTCTGGACATTTTCGCCTGTTTGCCATGAGGCGAACATTCCGTAAATTAGAGATTTACGATATTAAGGCAACTTTTCGACAGAGCTCTCTCAAAAACAAAGCTTTAAAAACAATAAAGAGTTGGATATCTCCCATGGGAGGGGAGCTGTCTGAGGCAATAAAACAGGGTGTTGAAGAACACATTCCTCTTGAGAGGGTTAGGGCAGAATTAATATCCAAGGGCTTTCTTGAAAAGGATGTTGATTCTGAAATAGAAAAAGCCATGGGCTCTGCAAAAGACGAGCAAAATGAAAAAACCAGGAAGCTGAACAGGCTGTTTTCAGGAAAAGAGGTGCTTGACAAGCTAGGCTATGGCTTTGCAAACCACCAGTTCATGAACATACTTTTTTTTCATTCAGGAGCCTCGCTTTTTTTCATAGGCCTAATCAATGGCTTCAGGACAATAATTTCGACATTAATCGCTTTGTTTCTCAAAGAATACTCAAAAGTCTCTGTGCTGTCCAAAAGATTCATAGCTGCTTCAGGGATAATGTTCGGCTTTAGCTTTTTTCTGATGGCAGTCTCTGTGCTTATCAAAAATCCCTGGCTTTTTGCAATAGCGCTTCTCTTGGGAATAGTCGGGGTGGCTGCCCACGGCGACGCATATAATTCGTTTCTGAAAGCGAATCTTAAAAAAGAGCGCAGAAGCTCTTTTCTCAGGAAAATATCAATAAACGGCCTGGTTATCACAGCGATTTCCCTGCTCTTGTCAGGCGTGCTTATAGATTATTTCAGCCTTAACGGCTCGCTGTTCAATATATCCCTTTTTGGGATGCCTTTCAAATTCAGGGTTTACGGCTTTTTGCTGTGCTTTGAGATAACAGCCTTTGCATTTATCTTTTCTTCACTGATAATATCGACGATAAAAGACCAGAGAGAACAGATTAAATACTCTATCAGCAGATTCACGAAAGAATTCTGTTCAGAATCCAGAAAAAGCATTGCTTTTGTATGCTCTCAAAAAAGCCTGAAATGGCTTATGATATCTACAATAGTCACCTCAGCCCTGCAGCTGCTGGGCAATTCCTACTATGGAATATTCATATACAATGCCTTCAAGAATGCCGGTTTTGGAGGATTTCTGAATGTTGCAGCGATATTCCTGATAGCTTCTATAATATCATTTATCGGGCCATATCTGACAAAAAAGCTGCACAGCTCTGTAGGAATCTCGCCCATGATAGTGTTCGGCACAATGCTTATTGCCATGATGCCTATATCGCTTGCATTTAACCCGGGATTTTTTGTAATACTCCTTGCCAGCGCAATCTCGATTATCGGCAGTGCAATTGCAGGCGTTGCACAGGGGCTGCTTGCAGAGCGCATATTAAGCCAGAACGAGACAAAGATGTTTTTTTCAGCCACAAGCCTTTTGACAGCTGTGTTTTTCCTTGTGCTCATACCAGCAGGTGCTTTCTTCACCCAGCACTACGGCATGGCATCTCTCTTTAAGATAATCGTTGCGGTATTGCTTTTTATTGTCACGCCGCTGAACTTTATAGTTGTTGTACTGCTGACAAAAACTGCAAAGCAGGCAAAAACCACTGCAGCCACTGCTCCAGGTACAGCATTCCAGAACAGCAATTAAAAACAAAGAATTAAAATCCCATAAAGCCCGAAGCTCCAAACATAGCCCTGGAATCTCTGGGCAATATCGCAACATGGTTACTAGCCAATAAACAGAATAATGAAAGAATAGATTTCGACAGGTTTGCCATGGCGAACATTCCGTAAATCGAAGATTTACGATATGAGGATGCTAAACAAATACAAAATAAA
>JAZDFJ010000024.1:0-6297 GCA_043807995.1 Candidatus Woesearchaeota archaeon | reverse complement strand
ATTTAAAGGAAAATGCCCTTGCGGTTCCGCAAATATTGTCCCGGAAATGGACATTATGGACACTTGGATGACGTCTTCGTGTACACCCCAGATAAATGCAAACTGGGGAGCTAAAGACGAGAGAAAAAATTTTCTTCCAATGTCCTTAAGACCTCAAGCTCACGACATCATCAGAACCTGGGCATTTTACACTCTTGTCAAGTCTTATTATCATTATGGTGGTATTCCTTGGAAAGATATAATGATGTCTGGCCACGGCTTGGACTCTCATGGGCAGAAAATGTCAAAGAGCAAAGGAAATTTTATTGTCGCTCAAGATGTGATTAAGAATTACAGCGCTGATGCTTTCAGATTTTGGGCTGCTTCTGTAAAGCTAGGTGATGATCTTCCTTATCAGGAAAAAGACCTGCAGACAGGCCAGAAAACAGTCACTAAACTATTCAATGCCTCGAAGTTTGTGCTGATGCACCTTCAGGATTTTGACGCTGGCTCAAAGCCGAATCTTCTTTTAATAGATAGATGGCTGCTCTCTAAATTCAGCAGGATAGTTGACTCCTGCACCCAATCCTTTGAGAAATACGAGTATTCAAAGGCAAAGGCCGACGTCGAGAACTTTTTCTGGAACATCTTCTGTGACTATTATCTTGAAATGGCCAAGGACAGGCTTTACAATCCGGAAATCCACGGAAAGCAGGCGCGTGAATCAGCACAATATGCCTTGTATCATGTTCTTAACGGCATAATAAAATTATTTGCCCCAATAATCCCGCACATCACAGAGGAAATTTATCAGAGCTATTTCGCAGAGAAAGAGGGCAAGAAAAGCATCCATGTAAGCGGCTGGCCTGCTTTTGACGAGAGGCTTTTGGATGAGCAGGCTGAAAAGGCAGGCGATATCTGCACAGCAGCGATTGCTGCCGTCAGGAAATTCAAGGCAGCAGAGAAGCTGTCAATGAAGGCAGAGCTTGCTGAAATAATCATCGAGTGCAATCCTGAATCAGAGAAGATTATTGAAGAGATAAAACAGGATATTTTATCGACGACAAAGGCTGCGGGACTGAGTTTTGGAAAGGCAGAAGATGAGATTGGCCTTGGCATCAGAATAACCATAAAAAAATAATATAAAAATAAAGGTATTTGTTTAGCTTCCTCAGGTTGAAATCCTTGCGAATAACAAGTGAGCCCGTTGCGCGGGGTTGTCCCTTACGGGGGCGCAGGGCAATCTGATTCAGAGTCGAGGATTTCAAAGATGCTAAACAAATACAAATAAAGCACAAAACGCGCATGGCAGGACCACATGATAAAAAAAGTCATTTATTCCAAAAAAGACCTTAGCAAGGTGTATGTGAAAGATCCCTCAAAAGATGTTCATATGAAGTTCGGCATGATAAAGAGCAGCGATCTTGACAAGAGAGAGGCAAAATCGAATATCAATCAGGAATTCTTTATCCTCGATGCTGACCTGAAAGACTGCTTTGAAAAATTAAACAGGGACAAGCAGACAGTAATCCCGAAGGATGCATCAATAGTGCTTGCGCACACTCTCTTGAACAGCAATTCTGTGATTGCAGATATCGGCACAGGGGCAGGCGGATTCGCATGCTTCATGTCTTTTTATGTAAACAAAGTGTTCAGCTTTGACATAGACGAAAGAGCCGTCGAGCTCGGCAGAAAAAACGCCGAATTTCTCGGCGCCAAAAACATTGAGTTTTCAAAGCTTGATATTTACAATGAAAAACTGCCTGCTGAAAATCTGGACCTTGTTTTTCTCGACCTTCCGGATCCTTCAAAAGCAGTGCCTAATATCAAGAGCTCCCTTAAAAGAGGCGGCTATCTTGTATGCTATAATCCGCAGATAACCCAGCATCAGGAATTAATCAACAATATTAATAAAGAAGAATTCATTCATTTAAGCACAATAGAGCTTATAGAGAGAGACTGGGAGGTCGGCGGCAGAAAAGCAAGGCCTGACAACAAAAGCATAGGCCACACAGCCTTTTTGTCGTTTTTCAGAAGCGTAATCTGAGCCGGCAACCAGAATTGTAATGCATTCCGGATTCAGTCCGAGGGGGCGCAATATGGCAAAAACAACCGCATATGTTTTGATAGAGCTGAAAGAATGCGATGAGCAAAAGGTTATTCAGAAGCTTATCGAGATTCCTGAAGTGGAAGAGGCTCATATTCTTTTTGGCGAATGGGACCTGATTGTGAAGCTTTCGACAAACAACACAGAAGACATAAGCACGATTATCATGGATAAGATAAGAAAACTTCCAGAAGTAAAGATTTCAAGTACGATGATTGTCGCGAGGTGATCTTGCCCTGCTGTTTTGCGGCCTGCGCCCCTCATTCCTGGAGTCAAATCTTCTGGATGGCATTGATTCTCGGTCGCGGCCATATCTTTCATCTCTTCCGCGGTAGCCGCGAGACTGGCCTGTTTCTCTTCGGAAATCCCTTCCGCCTCTTTGCTGCATTGCGCGGTCAAATTTTATCCTTTCGAATTGCGGAAGCTTTTCTTTTTGTATATTCAGGCTGCGATCAGACATCACATTCCCGAAATTCTCGTGATCCCTGTCTGACAAAAGAGTAACTGCCTCTCCGTATTTTCCGGCTCTTGCTGTTCTCCCGATTCTGTGGGTATATTCATTGGGAGTTTTTGGAGAGTCATAATTATAAACATGGGATACCCTGTTGATATCAAGCCCTCTTGCAGCAACATCAGTTGCAACAAGGACGTTAATATTCTCTTTTTTTAGGGAATCAACTGCAAAGCTTCTCTTGTTCTGGCTCAGACCGCCATGAACCGCCATTGCGCGTATCTTCTGCATTTTAAGATTTTTCGCAACTGCATCTACCTCTCTTCTTGTGCCGCAGAACACTATTGCCAGATCAGGAGTCTTGTGCTTCAGCAGATGAATAAGGAGCGAGAATTTGTCCTGATGCTTGACATCATAGTAGACCTGCCTGAGAAGGCTTTTATCGACGTGCAGTTTCTCCTTGATGATAACCGGGTTTGAGATGAATCTCTTAACCAGCTGATGGACTTCCTGCGGTATTGTTGCGCTGAAGAGGAGAGTCTGTCTCTGCTTTGGGAGGCATCTGATGATTTCTGTCACATCCTCTATAAAGCCCATTTCAAACATCTTGTCAGCTTCATCCAGAACTAGGAATTGGATGTTTTTCAGATTGATTGTGTCCCTTCCGATATGGTCAAGCATTCTTCCGGGGGTTGCGACGACGATGTGCGCTCTTCTTAATGCGCTGATCTGCGGTTCAATGCCTACGCCGCCGTACACTGTCGTGATATTTATCTTCATGAAAAATGCAAAGTTTGCAAGCATTTCTCCGACCTGCGCGGCAAGCTCTCTTGTCGGAGTAAGGACAAGCATCTGCAGTCCTTTTTCAGGTACAATCTTCTCAAGGATAGGCACTCCGAATGCGGCTGTTTTTCCAGAGCCTGTCAGTGACTGGGCTACAACGTTTTTTCCTGCTTTGATCTCGGGAATGCATTTCTCCTGGATTGGTGTCGGCTCTGTAAAGCCGATTCTTTTCAGGGCTTTGAGAATTTCTGCCTTTATTTCTAATTCTTCAAGTCTCATTTATGCTTTGCAGTCAGCATTTATTTATAAAGGCTTTCTTTTTTTTTAGTTCTGTTGAACAGAATGACCCCGATAGCTATACAAAGCAGAGATAATAATGCTGCTGTTGCTGCAGAGTACATCGATGCAGCTCTGAAGAATTCTTGGGGGAACAATGTTATCAGCAGCGAGTCTGCAGGAAAGCTGTAGTTGCCTTGCGGAAAAAATATCCTGTGAAACGATTCAAAGCTTTCCTGAAAGCTAGCCATGGAAATTGCTGCCAGCAATATTATCAGGAGCAGGCTTATCGTCCCTGACATGAGTATTGTCCTTGCGATTGTTTTTTCTGAAAAAAGCTGTTTTTTTATTAAAATAGATAGGGAGAGCAAAATGATTATTGCAAGAAAAATAACCGCGGTTCTTAATTTTTCTGCGATTACACTCACGTCATAGAGATGCTGCTTTTCTTCCCGGGTGATAAGCGGCGTTTGTATGCTGCCTATTTTTTCTTTGTCGAGCAATCCATTGATTATGTCTTCTGTGATTTCCTCGGCATCCTGCTTTTCAATCCTGCTGTAGAGATTGTTTTTTTCATACTGGCCGAGGTAGAATGCTTTGCACGCCATTATCGCAAGAAAAGGCGATGTGATTATTATGAGCGCCAGGCTTACAGCAATAACCCCTGCAAGAGCATTTTCAAGCCTATCTGCTTTTTTTCCAGCTGGCTGTTTTTTTGGCATTTATTTGTTGCTGTGGGCGCGAGTTTATTAGGTTTTTCTTTTTTCAGGGTTCTGCTCCTAGTTTCCGCAAATCTTCCGATTTTTTTATGAAAAGCTTTTTTAATGCTTTTTTATTCCTTGGTTTTGTGGTTTTTATGAACAGGGAAACTCTAACATTAAACTCTTTAAGAAAAGACTCCAGGAAATCTTTCGCAGAAATCGCGTCTGAAACTGGATTGCCGACTGCAGCAATAAACAGGACTCATTCAAAGCTTATTGTTTCAGGAAAGATCAGGAAAAACACAGCTCTCTTTGACAACAGACTTCTCGGGCTTTTCCAGAGCAACATTATTATTGCAAAGCCGAAACAGCAGTCTTTCATAAGTGCGATATATGATTTTAAAGAGATCAACAACGCATTCAAGCTTTCATCAAGCCTTTTCGAGATTCATACCCTGCATTCCAGCAGGCATGCTTTCGCAGATTTTCTGGGCAGGTTTTCAGAGTATTTTGAGATAATAAGGCATATAGAGATTATTGAGCCTCTTAAGGAAGAGGGTTTTGTGCTCTGTTAGGTTTTGTTCCGAGTGAACTTTTTGCCATCTGTGAATCTTTTTGTATTTCATAATCAAAGCGCGACGAGGGGGATGCCCCCAATCCTTATCAGGTTTGACCGAGCTAGGCGACATTCAATACTGCGTATTGAAATCCCCTGAATGGAACTCATCCACTCTTTGTGCTATTCCAAAGGAATAGCACGATCGCATTCGTAAAGGTACGTCTTACACGGGGAGGAGCGCTTTCGATTGAATATCAGACTGAGATGAACTCGGCAAAAGCTAGCCTTTGGCTAGACTTGGGACAAAGCCGCCCTGATTTTCTGCTCTGATATTGAGCTCTGGAATCGCGTTCTGAATTTTTTCAATCTTTTTTTCTGATTTGAAAATTAACTGTTTTTTGGCTATTTTTTTAACTGTTTTTTTTACTGTTTTTTCTCGTCGAGAAAATCAGGCGCGCAAAATATTTGCGAAAACAAACTGTTTGTTCGAAATTCTTGCGGTGCGCTTTGCAATTCTTCCGATTTTTTCTGCAAAACCTTCTTTAAAGCACACGCCGGGTAATGTTGTTGGGTGAAGTGCAAAATTGAAAACCAATAATCCATACAAATCCGGTCTTGAATTTGAAAAATTTGTAGAGCAGATATACAGGAACAACGGATGCCGCAGCATCAGGCACAATGTCTATTATCCTTTACAGGCAAAGAATGAGCAGCTAAGGCATTTCCAGATTGACCTGACATATGTTCCTGCATTAGGATTCAGAAGAAGGTTTGTCGAGTGCAAATTCACTTCTGCTGATGTGTATTCTGACTTCAAAGAGGTTGCATACTTCGCCTCAAAATTGCGCCTTTTGGGAATCTCGCCGAAAAGGGGCGACTTTGTGTGCAATAGGCCTTTCCCGCCCGACATAGTGCTTCTTGCAGATTCTTTTGGCTTGAAATTAATCGATCGTGATGAACTGGTGGGGCTGTGGAAAAGAGGCAGGCTGCTTGGCTTTATCCCGCAAATAAAGGCATCTGGCTTTTCTCTTGAAAAACTACTTGCCTGCCTGCCAGACCAATTGAGCATGGGGTGAACAAAATGGAACAAAACAAAAAAGGAGTGCGTTTTTTAACAGAGCAGGAGCTTGCTGAATTGAAAGACGGCGACAGAAAATTAATCAGAGAGCTCGAGGGTATTGACTCAAAATTTGTATCATCTTTGAATCAGGAAACCCGCCAGGTAAACCTCGATTCAATGATAGAGTGCATTCTCGAATCTGGCGTTGCTCCAGGCTATACTCCGGGGGCCAACGGCCAGTACCAAAAGTCATTTGCCAGCACATTCCAGCAGTCCAAAAATCTTAACACAGAGATAAACAGGCTGTTTTTGGAGAGAGATCACAGCGCATATTACACTCGCCGTGAAAAGCTTTTGATCGGACTTTCCTCTGTTTTGGGA
>JAZDFJ010000023.1:0-10993 GCA_043807995.1 Candidatus Woesearchaeota archaeon | reverse complement strand
TGCGGCTTTTTAGGCGCCGTTTTTATCTCTGGCTTGACCTCTGGTTTGTCTTGCTTCGGCATCAATCTTTCAATCTCCTTTTCAGGGTCCGGATGCAAAGAAATGCTCTGCACAACAAATTCTGTGTTGTTGAATGTCTGGTTTTTGTTGACCTTGCCTACTGTCTTAACAATATTGCCAAGCAGTTCTGTTTTCTTTCCCTCAAACTCAAAAGGAGATTCTCTGAACTTTAAAAAATCCTGCTCAGGCATATTCACCAGCTCAAGAATCTGAGCTCTCCACAGCACAGCGCGCACATTGTCTGTTCCGTCGTCAAGATGCATGTTCAATACATAGCCGTATTTTGGGGCGACTATGCCGTGAGTGGCGCAAGCGAAGCCGTTTTCCGTGCTTTTCGCCCTTGCATTGCATTCAGGGCACAGCTCGAAAAATTTAGGATCATAAACCTGCACAATAGTCGCCAACAGCTCGATGTTGGTGTCGTTTTCAGCAAGCTCTTTAATGCTTTTTCTAAGTCCTTTGGCTGTTGTTTGGGCAGATGACTGCTCCATCGGCTTTACAGTGATACTAATTCCCGGAGGATTCACAACCAGCAGGCTGACGCTGTTGAGATGAAGCTCAACTCTTTCATTGTTGTCTCTTGCAAGGGCATTTTCTATCTTGACAATATCGCCCTCTTTGAAAAGGCTGAACTTGTCTGTCAGGTCATTCCATAAGACAACCTTTGTTGTTCCTGTTTCATCGCCTATTAAAAAATTAGCCACTTTTCCAGAGCGCTCATTTCTCTTGAACTCCCTTAGCTCGTATTTCTTAAGAACTTTGCCGTACACCTCGAGGTTTCTCATGCCAGAGTGTATGTCTTTAATCTTGACCTTTCCTGAAAGGCTCTCCAATACCTTGACTCCAAGCTCATTGGCGATTATATGGGCAGCACCCTCTTTAGATATCAATCCTGAGAGCTGCTTCATCTTATCCTTGACTCTTTGCTCTATCTCTGATTCAGAAAGATCGCTCTTTTCCTTAATTTTAGACACTATCTCGCTATAAGATAATTTAATCATTTATCCACCCAAAAACAAGACATATCCGTTGCTTTATATAATTTGTTGTTGTAAAGTAAATGTATTTCCGGAAGAATAATAGAATTTAAACCAGCCAGCATAATGCATTATATAAACATGACTCATTATATAAATAGGAATTACAGAGTTGTGTTGGCGGCAAACTCAGTCTGCATATCTTCCAAGAAGTTGTCCAATTTTGCTTTCAGGCACCTCTGCCTGCCTTTAAGCCATGAAGCAGCTGATTTCGCTGCAGCTTTTATTGCTGCAGGATTGACGCCTTCAGAGTATTTTGATGCCGCGGCCCTATAAAATTCTGATGCCTTGTAATATTTGCCTGTTTGATGCATCACATCGCCTGCTCTTTCAAGCCACCAGCAGGCATCTTCCCCGAGCATTGGCTTATCTCTAAGATTAACAGCAACTACTTCTGCTGCCTTTGAAAATAGGATCTCTGAGGTAGTATTATAGCCGAGAGCATAAGCCAAGTCAGCTGCCCTGGCATAAAAGATCAATGCGTTCTCAGTATGAACATATCTGTCTTTAGCCGACAAGCTCGATTCTCCTGCAGAAACCTCATTTCTCGCGATTTGTATCAACAGAGCCACTTTAGATTCTAATACCCCGACTGCTGGTTTGTTTGGCCCGGAATGCCACGTCAGCCTTCTTAAATCCTCGCCATTGTTCAGAGAAACAAGAGCATTGGATAAACTTGGCAGCAGAGCAGTTTCTCCTCTTCCGATTGCAGAGGCGATTCTTCTGTTCAATTCACCTCTCTGGGCAGCCTCTTCCCTCGAGACAAGATAATAATCTGCCTCGGCAAATGTGTCTTTATCAGCAGGAGAAGATGATGAAACGCTCGCATACACGAGATAATGAACTGGCATGTTGTTATCCTCCGGATTCCAGACAGGAACCTGGCTGCTTATTTAAACCTTTGTCCAATCCAGATCTCAAAAGCATGGGTTAAAACTCAGAACAGCTTCTCAATAACCCAAATCAACCCAAATATTTAAAAATCAAACCAGATTTATGATGGATTAGCGTATTAAAAAGTACAGGGGGTGTTTATATGATAGGCTTATGGATATTGCTTATTGTTGTTGCAATAATACTTGTCTGGGTTATTGCCGCATTCAACAGCCTGGTTGTTCTCAGAAACAGGATAGAGAATGCGTGGAGCCAGATTGATGTACAGCTTAAAAGAAGATTTGATCTTATTCCTAACCTTGTTGAAACAGTCAAGGGCTATGCAAAGCATGAAAAATCTGTTTTTACAGAAGTGACCAAAGCAAGGTCAATGCTTCAGGATGCCAAGAGCCTGAAAGAAAAATCAAAGGCATCTGACATGATAACAGGCGCTTTAAAGAGCCTGTTTGCAGTTGCAGAGAGTTACCCTGAATTAAAGGCAAATCAAAACTTTATGATGCTTCAGGAGGAATTGTCAGGCACTGAAAGCAAGATTGCATATTCAAGGCAGTTCTACAATGATTCTGTGCTTAAGCTGAACGAGAAGGTGCAGGTTTTCCCGACAAATATTATAGCAGGCATCTTCAATATCAAGCAGAAAGAGTATTTCAAGACAGAGTCGAACCAAGAAAGGGAAGCTGTAAAAGTAAAGTTTGACTGAACAGCGTTTTAGCCAGATGAAAAAAGACTTTTACGACCATATCGCAGAGAACAAGGCAAAGAGCTTTTTGATTTTATTTTTATTTTCTCTTTTTATTATTTTTCTAGGCTATATTTTCGGGATTTATTTTTTTGGCTCCTGGATTTCCGGAGCAGTCATTGCCTTTGTGATAGCAATAATATACTGCCTGTTTGCGTATTTCGCAGGAGATTCTGCTGTGCTGTCTTTGAACAAAGCAAAGAAAATAGCCAAGAAAGATGACCCTTACCTGTGGAACACTGTCGAGGGATTGTCAATTGCTGCAGGTCTTCCAATGCCTGCTGTGTATCTTGTGAAAGAGGATTCTGCAAATGCCTTTGCAACAGGCAGGGATCCAAAGCATGCAAGCATTGCAGTCACAACAGGGCTAAGAGACAAGATGAACAGGGAAGAATTAGAAGGAGTTCTCGCCCATGAGATGTCCCATGTTGGTAACTATGACGTCCGCTACATGATACTCGTGGCAATGCTTGTCGGAGTTATCGCCATAATGAGCGATTTTATGCTGAGATCGTTTTTCTTTGGCGGAGTAAGAAGAGATGAAAAAGGAGGGGGCAATATTATCATAATAGTGATTGCTATTTTGCTTGCAATACTCGCTCCTTTGATTGCGCAGCTTATGAAGCTAAGCCTTTCCAGAAAGCGCGAATTTCTCGCCGACGCAACAGCTGCAAAGCTGACAAGGAATCCTCATGGATTGGCTAGTGCATTGAAAAAAATAAAAAACGACACAGACAAGGTTGTCGATACAGCCAACAAAGGAATGGCACACCTCTATATAGAGAATCCGCTAAGGCACAAGGAAAACAAGTCGTGGATTGATACAATGTTCAGCACTCATCCGCCAATAGACGAGAGAATCAAAAGGCTCGAGGAGATGTAGGAATGTTGGATGAAATAAAGGAAATCATTAAAAAAGAGATTCCTGAGCAAGATCAGAAATATCATGTTTCTCTAGTTGTCAAGTATTCAAAACAGCTCGCTGCCATGCTTGGAGAGGACGAAGAAATCGCAGAAATAGCTGCATTGCTGCACGACATTGGGGGCTACAGGCGAGGATGGGATGACCATGAACTAAAAGGGGCTGAAGAGGCAGGAAAAATACTACAGGAGCTCCATTGTCCTGAAAAAACAATAGAAAAGGTGGAACACTGCATTCTTTCGCACAGGAGCAATGGAAAGAATCTTCCAACGACAAAGCTTGCGAAGATAATACAAAATGCAGATGCATTAGCGCATTTTGATGCAATACCCTGGCTGTTTTCTTATGGCCTTGAAATCAATAACAACAATATTGAAAAGGCTGAAGAATGGCTGCTGAATAAGCTAGAAAGAGATTATAAACACAAGTTGGATCTTCCTGAATCGAAAAAATTGGCAGAAGAAAAACTGAAAGCAGCAAGATTAATATTCAGCCATGAATAAATTGACAATCAAAATCTATTCTTAACTTCTTTCTTGGAAATATTTAAATATGGCTGTAACCAGATAACAGCATGCAAAGCACAAACCGTCTGGAGTATCTTAGAGAAAAAGAAAACAAACTGCTGTTTTCAGCCGGAAAATACAGAGTCACAAAGGGCACTGTTTCGACAGCTTTCAGGAGTTTCAAGGGAATGCTTCTCGGATTTGCCATTGCAAATGTTTTCATAAAATTCCGCAAGCCGTCGTTGTTTTTCAACATAGCCTTATTCATTGTTTTTCTGGCGCTTTCCTTCATGTTTGTCAGGCATGAGAGAAGGCATTACAGAATAGCCGGCCATCTTGACGCCTTAAAAAAGACAGGGATAATATTTATCGCCTGCTTTCTTGTTTCATTAGTGTCATTGTTTTACCTGAATCTCGACACCTTTCTGATAGTGTTGAGCATCACAATGTTTTTCACATCGTTATCTTACAGCCTGGAATAGAAAAAGGAATAAAAAATGGTGGGAGCACTTATTGAAAGAACGGCAGAGATCTTCTCAGCCATGGCTGGCAATCCAATGGTGTTTCTCCCTCTCATAGGCTCATGGATAGTGACCTCGATTTATTTCATCATAAACAATGACGAGAGCCACGGCCATTCCTATGTCATGTCAACAGGGATTGCACATATCTTCACTGCATACATGGTGTCTCCTCTTGCAACTTCAGCCGTGACTTGGGATTTTAAAGATATAAAGCTGTTAATCGTGCTTGCCCTTTTTGTGTTCGGCTTGATTCTTACAATATTGAGCCTTATAAAAGCTCTTCCGGACTTTTTGGTGGAGTTCTTCGGCGATCCAGGGCATGCGCTTGCGCCAAGCCTGATGGCAATCCTCTATATCAACAACGATATCCCTTTTGACTGGACTACATTCAGCGTAATAATAGCGCCGATACTGGTTGTCTTTGGAATCAAGCTGATAAGGCGGTCAAAGACTGTGTGAGAGCAAGAAAAGAAAAACTGAAAGCAGCGAGATTAATATTTAGCCATGAATAAATCAAATGTTCAGAATTATTAGTCATCGTCGCGGGCGTTTATTCTGATTCTAAGATCTGCTGAAGAAAGCCTTTCTGCATCAAGAGCTGCTTGTCTTATCGGCGCCAACTCCCTACGCCATCGTTCCCGTATAGCCTGAACTTCTTTTTTATCAACACCCGGAGGAAGAACTTCTTGTTCATCTGATACAGTTTCGGCCTCAGAATTATAAGCATCATCACAAGCGTTTATAGTAATGCTTAAATCTTCTGCAGAAAGCCTTTCTGCATCAAGAGCTGCTTGTCTTATCGGCGCCAACTCCCTACGCCATCGTTCCCGTATAGCCTGAACTTCTTGTTCATCTTGAGCTGCAGCACTCTCACCAACGACCCTCTCTACTGTTACAGTTTCGGCCTCATAATTATAAGTAATCACTGCTATCAAACGAGCACCTTGAAGCAGCAGAGGGTTATGGTCTTCAGGAGGCGGATGTTCCTGCCCTCTATAACCAAGAAGCCTTTCACACTGTCTGACCGCGCGGTATACATTTGCCATAAATCAAAACAGGACAACAAGGTATTTAAATTTTTCGAAAAGGCGATATACACTTTAAAGAATACGTCAGCACAGCAATCTATTTACAGCTCTGACTTTTATTCTCCTTGATTTTCAGATAGAATATTATCGCCGGAATCATAATGACTGCAGAAAAAAAGATTGTGTATCTGGCCCCTATTTTGTCAATCAGAATACCGGCAAAAGGCAGGGCGATTATTGAGGCAACAGCCAAGAGCATGCTCTCAACGCTTCCGACAGTTGCTCTTAGCTTGCTTGGTATAAACCTGTGAAAATAAACCCTTTGCGCAGGGCTTTTAGAAAAGTAAAAGAACATTGCAATGAGCATAATCCCTATTACACTAGGCAGATTGAATGCGAAAACAACCAAAGCAGTGATTAAAGTGCTGACAGCCATTCCGAAGATAATAAAATTCTTTTCCTTGCCTTTTTTTAAAAACTTCATTGCAAACAAAGGAGCCAGCATTAAGACTGCGGACATGACCGACCACAGATAGCCAAACTGATAGTCTTTCATGCCAAACTCTTTTAGTAAAGGCGTCCAGCTTATGGTTGTCTGAAAGCTCAGCGAAAAAGCGGCAATAAAGCCTGCAATCATAAAATAAAAAAGCACATGATGCTTGTAGCTGTATTTCAAAGAGATAATAGTTTGAGTCTTTAATTCATTAAAGGATTCGCGCAGCTTAATTTTCCTAGCTGTAAAATACTCTTTGGCAAATAGCAGTATGCATATTGAGACTAAAAAAGAAAAAAACGCCACAATCCACATTATCGATATTCCAAACTGTCTCACTAGAAAAGCTCCTAAAAATCCTGAAAGGATAAGAGCAAAACTATCAAAGGCCATGGATTTTGAAAAGTAATTGTGCATAAGATTGCTGTTTTTCTTTTTTATCAAATCAGCTATCCATGCCTCTTTTGAGCCAGAGGAAAATGTTGCTGCAAAGCCCAAGAAAGCAAATGATGCCAGCATAAGATAATAATTATCCCAGAAAAATAATGACAACACTGCCAGCCCTTCTAAGAAATACCCTGTCAAAACCGAAGCCTTTCTTCCGTAAATATCTGCAAATGCTCCTGTCGGGATTTCAAAAATCAAAGACGTTGCAGGCCAGATTGCAAGTAAAATGCTCATCTGGGTTGCACTTAAGCCAATGCCAAAAAAATAGACCACCATAAACGCAGGCATAAAAAACAGAATCGGAGATAAAAGAGCATCTAAGTAAAAAGGCCACAACAGCTTTAATTCGCCCTTGTCAAAGAATCTCATTGTTGCTTTGGGAACAGAATGGTGTGTTTTAATAGCTTTCGTAAACTGACATGACCCAGCACAGCAATCTATTTAAATCATCTCTCTTTATCTTTTCCTATGCTTCTTGCGAAAACACTTAGTTTCTATAAAAGGGATGACATAAGAGAGGAGATGATAAGGCAGTCTGCCAATAAAGAGATCGGGGTGCATTTTGACGGCGGAACATTTGGCAAAAGGCCTGATGTACTGAAATACCCCCAGGATGTTCTTGAATTTGTGCAGAACAAAGCCACCTCATTTCACTGTTCAGAGGAATTATGGGGAAACCCTTTGCTTATAAAAACAGGCATGAACAAGAGAGAGGCTGATTCTTTAAGGGTTGGCTGGGATCTTATCCTCGACATTGACTGCCCTATCTGGGAATTCTCAAAACTGATAACATATCTGTTTATCAAATCACTGCAGGACCACGGCATCAAATCAGTCACCTGCAAGTTTTCAGGCAACAAGGGGTTTCATATTGCAGTACCGTGGCAGGCATTTCCTGAAAAGATTGCAAACCAGCAGGTCAAAGATCTTTTTCCAGAGGCTCCGAAAAAGATTGCATATTATCTTTTGGATTACATCTCAAGCAAATACATCAGAGTAACAAAGGATAACAGTGTTTTTTTTGACAAAAAAGAATACAGCATAGAAGAGCTTAAAAAAATATTCTCAAGACAGGATTTTATAGAGAAAAGATGCCTGCACTGCAGGAAAAGAATAACAGAGCAGGAAAATAAATATGAGTTCCACTGCAGAAAAGAGCATTACTCGGCAAAAAGCAATGAAGAATCGCTTGTCTGCCCGAAATGCGGGCTTTTCATGGACAGGTATGAGATGACAACAAAGCTCTGCTCGTGCAAAAACAAGGCAGAGATAGTGTCAAGATTCAACCCCTCGACGATTGTGGAGGTTGACACTATACTGATTTCCTCAAGGCATCTTTACAGGATGCCCTTTTCCATGCACGAAAAAACCTGGCTAGTCTCTGTTCCTGTAGAGCCGAAAAGAGTTTTGGAATTTGAAAAAACAGAGGCATCTCCCGAGAATGCAAATGTAAAAATTCCTTTTCTCGACAGGAAAAACGCTGAAAAAGGAGAGGCAGGCAAGCTGCTGACAGCTGCCTATGACTTTTTTGCAGAGCCGAATGTAGACGAAAAAGAGGAAAAGCCTGAGAGAGAATTCGAGATTCCTGAAGAGGCCATTCCAGAGCAGTATTTCCCGCCCTGCATAACAAAGGGATTAGAGGGATTAAATGACGGCAAGAAAAGATTCATGTTCATACTCATCAATTTCCTATACTCGTGCGGCTGGGGCCCTGAGCAGGTTGATAAAATAGTTATTGACTGGAATAAAAGGAATCCGGAGCCATTAAGAGACACAATAATACTAAGCCAATTGAAAAGAGAGAAAACCCTGAAGAAAAAAATACTGCCGCCGAACTGCGATGCACCAGGCTATTACAAGGATTTAGGATTGTGCCCTCAGAACAACGACCATGCAGGCATAAAAAATCCTGTGCAGTATGCAAAAAAGCAGTTCAAAGCAAGAGGAAAAGTCAAAACAAAAACAAAGAAAGAAACAAAGAAAAAGGAAAAGGGTGAGGAAAAATAAGAACACGGACGCTTTACAGATATTATTATGGTAGACAAAGCGTATTCTCTGCTGTCTGTAAATGGCTCAATCAGCAAACTGAGAAAAGAGCAGGAACTTCTGAGTGGTTAAAAGAATTTAAAGAATTAACTAATGAAATCAACAGGAATATTGCCTGGCTACGATTACCAGAATTAAAAAAAGGATGCAAATTTTATTTTACTGTCGCAGGAAACCAAAAATATGAAAAAACCCTGCTTGATATTCACAAAAGAATATTAGGCCTCTCTAAAATAAAAAAGAAAAAAATGAGTTGCTTTAAAAATAATGATGGTGGAAAAATATTTTTGTATGAACTACCGAATAAAAGGCTTGGCAGGATTGTTTATGAAGATAAATATCAGATAGCAATAACCCATTCGTAAGACATTCAACGACACATGCAAGCTAATCTTCAAAACTCACCGATCATCGCCTGCCTCTGTCCTCCTATCTTCAGGAAAGGCTTTGCCCTTTCAAGAGTTGCTCCAAACCTGTGCAGCTGCTCGTACTTTGTTATCTTTTCTTTTGAGCTGAAAATCCTGCCCGCGGTTTTCGGGCCTATGCCTGGTATTCTAATCAGCTCTTGATAAGAGCATTCATTCACATCAACCGGCTTTTCAAATGACTGCTTTGCCAGGGCAAGCTTTGGATCCTCGCGGGGAAGCATTCCATCATCCATGATTGCGTCAAATTCCTTCACACCGTATTTATATTCTCTCATCAGAAAATCAACATTGTACAACCTGTTCTGCCTTGTCAGCGGAACCGGCTTTTCATTCTCAAGAGCAGTGCCCTTGACAGGCCGGAATGCAGAAAAATACATTCTTCGCAGATTAAAAGCATTGTATTCCCAGTCTGTCATCTTAAGAACATCCTTGTCTGCGGAGAGATTGCTGACAATCATCTGTGTTGATTGCCCGCCTGACAATTTTAGATTTGAAATCCATGCCTGCCTTTTGAGAATGTCAGACTTGAAATCCTTGCACGAGGACAGCTCTGAAAGAGCCTCTTTATTCGGAGCCTCTATATTGATGCTCATTCTCGTCGACAATTCAGAGGCCTGCTTTACCAGCTCATAAGAGGTTCCGGGCAATACCTTAAAATGAACATAGCCTCTGTACCTGAATTTATTTCTCAGAAGCCTTACAGACTCAATCATCTCTTCAGTGACTCTGTCTGGATTGCCGGAGACAGCAGAGCTCAGGAACAAGCCGTCAACTCTTATTGTTTTGTGGAGATGCATAAACAATCCTGCCAGTTCGTCAGGCTTATAGCTTGTTTTTTTCTTTGCACACTTGTTTGCATTGCCGCAGTATTTGCAGTCATAGCTGCATGAGTTGCTCATCAGAGTCTTGAAAAGCTTGCACGACTTGTTTTCTGCCTTTGCAAGGTATATCCCTCCGAGGCCGGAATCAACATTCACCTCGCACATTTTAGGGCCGCAGCTGTCATACTTTCCTGCACTGCCGAGAATCTTTGCCTTTTCAAAAGTGTTCATATATCAGAGAAAAAGAAAAGAGAGTTATATAGCTGACGGCAGAATGTCCAGTGAGTGTTAATAATTCAATTAAAATAAAAGTGTAGGGCAGCTGTAAGCCACCTTTTGTAGAAGATCCCGCAAAGATGCAGGAGCTCTTCTTTTCAGCATTCTACTAAGCGGCTTTCTGCCTTGCACAAGCCAGGGCTCGCCGTTTCATCCGGTCCTGCAAAAACGTCAATAGATTATGTTGAATCTTATTCAACATGCCAAAAACTGCTGTTTTTGAGCAACTCACACCAGTCGCCTAGTGCTTCGCCATATCATCCTATCTGCAGGGGGTCTCGTTTCTGAGCGGTTGCCAGCCATTTCGAGCTCTCTCTTCCGAGAGTGACTGCTTCCCATAAATGGGTGTGGGTGGACTTTCCTGAGAGCAAAGCTCCCAACGCTGAACACTGCCCTACATTGACAGAGAAACCAATAAGAATTTTTAAAGGTTGTCAATTTATGTTGTAGAAATTGGAAAATTAGAAAAAATTTATTGAAAATCACAGAGCTATTTTTACTTCCCAAACCTATCAATCAAATAGCCGAGCAAAGCTCCTAATATCACATTCATGACTATAATCGGAATCAGGCTTGCGGGCTGTTTCCATCCTATGATAATCGCCAGCGGTATCAGCATAATTAAAGAGACGACAATTCCTTTCAGCGCTCCTTTCAGCTTTGTCTTTGTAGAGGCAATGAAAAATCCGGCAACTATCCAGAATGTAAATGCAGACAGGTCTGCATCCGAAGACAGGTTCTGAAAAAGCATCGGGATCACATCTATTATCCC
>JAZDFJ010000022.1:0-24983 GCA_043807995.1 Candidatus Woesearchaeota archaeon | reverse complement strand
ATCAGAAACATAATACAATTAATTGTTTTTTCTGCAGGATTTCTCATAACTTCAGAGCTTTACAAAAGATATTATGAAAAGCCAATAGAAATAAGAATAGAATCCACCACACCTGAAGAAACAATATTTATACCTTTTATCCAGCCAGAAGAAAACAATGCCAAACAGACAGAAGCATACAACATATAATATTTATTATTCTAATTCCCGAATCTCCTGTTTCTTTTCGAATAATCATCAATCGCTGCAACCAGGTCCTCTTTTTCAAACTCGGGCCAGAGCTTGTCAATAAAGCAGAATTCTGCATAGCTGTTCTGCCAGAGCAGAAATCCCGATATCCTTTTCTCGCCAGAAGTCCTTATTATCAGGTCAGGCTCTGAATTAAGATAAAGATTTTCTGCAAACATGTTCTCATCAATCTCTTCAGGAGCAAGAGAGCCGTCTTTGACCTTTTTGGCAATCTTTCTCACTGCATCGATAATCTCTGCTCTTCCGCCGTAAGCCATTGCGAAATTGATGAAATATTTGTCATTATTCTTTGTAAGCTCCATGAGCTGTTTCATCCTGCTTTTCACAGCTTCAGGGAACATCTCAATCCTGCCGATAAATCTTATCCTTAGGCCTTTTTTATTCAGCTCAGCTATCCTGCCGATAATTTTTTGGAATGAATCAGAACATAAGTTCATAAGCATGTCAAACTCTTCTTTAGGCCTGTTGAAGTTTTCAATAGAAAAAGCATAGAGAGTAAGCTCTTTTATGCCAAGCTCTTCAGCCCATTCCATCAATTTCTCAACCTTTTGAGCGCCCCATTCATGGCCTTTCCAAGGCTTGACCATCAGTCGTTTGGCAAATCGCCTATTGCCATCAAGAATTATACCTATATGTTTTGGCACTTTATTATCAGACGGATTCATGGATACTGCACCCAAAATAGCTTCTTATCACAAAGATATTTGCAGTAAAAAGGCGAGAGAAAGAATTTATAAATGTTGTGAAACAAAACTCTCGGCTAATCCCTTTTTTTCTCATACGAGACAGATCTGCCGCACACGCTGCACACAAATTCTCCGCCAGACATGCCGACAGGCTTTCTTGTCTCTTCGCGCAGCTCAAAGTTCTCGTAGATGATATCAAGAAGAGCAGGGGCTATTTTCAGGATGTCCTTCATTGTGAGCATCCCTAAAAGCTTTGGCTTTAAGGATTTTTCATCGTCTACAACAGGCATTCTCCTGTGGTTGCCTTCTTTAAGGTAGAGCATTGCCTCGAAAATATCCTTTTCAGGGGAAATCTTGACAACACTCTTTGTCATGATATCGCTTACAGTGGTTGTTTCAAAAGATAATTTTTTAAGAACTGCTTTTGTCACAAAATCCCTCTCTGTAATCAGGCCGAGCAGGCCTCTCTTGTCATCAATAACAAGCACGCTCCCGACTCCGTTCTGCTTCATAATCTTAGCAGCCTCCAGAAGGGTAGTGCCAATCTTGCACACAACAGGCTTTGTTGTCATTGCATCTAAGACTTTAATGTTTGTTCTCATGCTAACCCCCTCAAGACAATTAGTAGCAATGCAGATTCATTTAAAAAGTTTATTAAAAATCAAAATGAAACTTGCAATCAAGCCCAAAAATCCAGAATAAAAAGACAAAACCAGAAAAAACAAAAAATCATGCAGACATGTATTATTCAAGCACTTCAAGAATTCTGGCTTTGACCTTTGTCTTTCCGCCTGTAGGCTCTGCAAGCACTCTGCCGCATACAAGACATTTGACAATGCTGGCTGATTTCCCGAATGTGGTCTGCTCATTCTTGCATTTCGGGCATCTTAATTTTATGAATTTCGAGGTTGGTTCTGTTTTCCTTGCCATTTTATACAATCTCCACTTTCTTTGCTCTTTTGCCTTCTTTCTGAATATGAGACTTCTTGCATTCCTTGCATTCAAACCTGAAATCTGTTTTCTTGCTCAATTTTTTGCCAGTCATCTTCCACTTGCTCAGCGCAGGCTTTGATCCTCTGGAACCAAGGTTGCCATGGCCTTCGCCAAATCCTCTTCTCTTTTTGGAGCCTTTTGACAAGGGATGTGTTGCACCAGGTGTTTTCTTTTTTGCCTGTGTTATCTTATGCACAGTATGCTTTTTGCAGTAAGGGCAGTGCCTTTTTGTTTCCTTTGGCTTTTTCATACAAGAAGGGAGAAAGAAGGCATTTAAAAAGATTGTTGTTTTGTTGGCATTGCCGGAATACTGAACTCGTTTTATCCTCAGCGATATGCTGAAGCTGAAGCCTGCTGCACAATATTCAATATTCTCCAGGGCATTCCGCTGGAAGGAACTGGAACTATCACAGGTTTATCGCCTAAAACAGAAGGAGCGTCACGCAGCAAGCGCAGAAAATCACTTTGAGAACACATTGTATTTCTCAGTCTTCTTTCTCTGTTTCTTGCCTGTCTTTGCCTCAAAAGCACATTGATTCTTCCCTTTTTCAATACACTGCTTAGAATGTCAATGCTTGCACTGTAAAGCTCTTCTGGAACAACATACATTGTTTTTTTAGCAACTGCAACCGTATCTGATTCGCCGATGCCCATCCTTATTATTGCCCTTGATCCATTGTCTGGCACGCATTTTGTACATCCTGTATAACTGCAGCATGCATTTAGTTTTAGAGAATTCGGGTCATACACAATTCTCAACATTACTCTGTCCAAGCTGTCGTACTTTGCCTGAAAAACAAAACCTGTTCTCGGCATGCATTCTGTCTCTGTTTGAAGCACAGCCAAATCTACGAGATCCGCAGAGGTTATTCTCAAGCGCGGAAAAGCTTTTCTTAAGCCGCCTGTAATGCTGTACAGCAATGGCGGCAAGACAGCAAAATTCTGCGTGTCCGCAGTTCCTGTATCAAAATCTGTGTTGCATACTCTTCTGTGATTGCCTGAATAGCTTTGAACAGCTAATGCTGAACCGTAAACCAACTACATCCCCCACTATGTTCTGTGTTCTGCTCTTTTTATCTGACAAAAATATCAGCAAAAGTGCCTGACTTTAACGTGATTGAACATGTAAAAACCCAGAATATTTAAACCTTTCTAATTGAATCTACTCTATAGTAGTTATCATATTTTGGTGACAAACAGAAATTGCAGCAGCACAAAAACACGAGAAAAAACCTCAACATTTAAAAAAGACCAGCCATTACTGCAAACATGTTTTACAGAAAAAAAGGTTTTCCGCAGGAAGACGATATCGTCACATGTACTGTTACAAACGTGCAGATACACTCTGTTTTCTTGAAGCTTGACGAATACGAACTCTCGGGAATGATGCACATCTCTGAAGTAAGTCCCGGCAGAATCAGGAATCTGAGGGATTTTGTAAAAGAGGGCAGGGTTGTTGTCTGCAAGGTGCTGAAGGTCAATAGGGAAAGAGGCCAAATCGACCTTTCACTGAGAAGAGTGAACGAGGGCCAGCGAAGGGAAAAAATTGATGATATGCGCCAGGAGGCAAAGGCAGAAAAGATAATTGAAAATTTTGCTGCAAAACTAAAAAAGCCTGCTGAAGAGATTTACAAGAGAATAGCAGTCCCTATTTTTGGAGAGTTCGAATACATATACCAGGCATTCGAGAGCGTGGTTGAGGAAAACACCATGCTTTCAGAATTCGGCGTTGATGAAGAAATTTCAAAAAGCCTGACAGAATTTGTAAAAGAAAGAATCCAGCCAAAAGAGGTTGAACTTACAGGAATAATCTCCCTGACAACATACGAGCCAAATGGCGTGGAGCTTGTGAAAAAAGCTATCGCCGCAGGAAGGGAAAAAAAGCCGCAGGCCAACATAAAATATGAAAGCGGCGGAAAATTCAGGGTTTCAGTCAAGGCAAAAGAGTACAAAGAGGCAGAGGCCGCCATAAAAGAACTATCGGACACAATCATTAATTTCGCAAACAAAAACAACATGCAGGCTGACTTTGAAAAAAAATAACAATATTAGACTAAGATGAAATCTGGAATACTGAAATGCACTGAATGCGGAAGCTATGGCCTTGAAGGCTCATGCAAATGCGGGGGAAACAGGCTTCCTGTGAAGCCTGCAAAGTACAGCCCAGAAGACCGTTATGGAGACTACAGAAGAAGATACAAGGAAATCCGGAATGCAGAATAAAAAATGGCAATAAACATCAATTACCTAAAAAAAGGGATAAAAACAAAAAACCCGATATTCATAGAAGGGCTTCCAGGCATAGGCAATGTTGGAAAAGTCTCTGCGGATTTCCTAATTGACGAATTAAAAGCAGAAAAAATAATCGAGATAACATCAGACACTTTTCCCAACTATGTTTTTGTAGAGCAGAACAATCTTGTAAAGCTGCCGAAGATAAGCATGTATTTCAAAAAAGTCAAAAATCAGGATTTTCTTCTCATGACAGGCGATATCCAGCCCACAGACGAGAGCGCATCTTATGCCCTGACTGAAAATATACTCGACATCCTTGAAAAACACGGAGTGAAAAAAATAATAACCCTCGGCGGCATAGGCCTGAATGACATTCCAAAAAACCCAAAAGTCTTTTGCACAGGAAACTCGCAGGACTTTATCGAAGAGTTCAGAAAAATAAAAGCAAGCAACAAGCTCTACGGAATTGTGGGCCCGATAATAGGCGTGACAGGACTGCTTCTTGGCATGGGAGCAAAAAAGAACATGAAGGCAGTCGCCCTTCTTGCCGAAACATACAACCATCCGCTGTACATCGGGCTTGACGGGGCAAAAGCAATTCTCAAGACATTGGCACTAAAATACGGATTTGGCATATCATTCAAGCAGCTCAACATGGAAATCAAGGAGCTGCAGAACGAACTCGAGACAATCGACCAGCAGGTTTCTGAAGGAATGGAAAAGATAACAAAACACAGGAAAAAAGACCTGTACTATATCGGATAGAACTCTAGACATAAATACAAAAATAGAACTTCTGAAAGAATAGCTCAACAACCTAAAAGAAAAGGATAATAATCTTTTTTTATTCTGCCTTTGGCTTATTCTTTTGAACACTAACAATGCATGGGCAGGGCAGCTTTGATTTTATTGACCTAAGAGCCTCTTTTGCAACAGAAAGGTGTTTTTCTTCAACATCCACCTCAAAAACAGGCTGGCCTTTCTTGATCTGTGCAGCCAATCCTATAGCTTTGCCAAAAGAACGAGCCATGCCTGTGCTCATCCTGTCTGCACCTGCGCCAGAAGCCAGCGGATTCTCCCTGAGAATGTGATGCGGGTATACCCTGACTTTTAACCTGTAATCATCTTTTCCAAGAGTTGTTTCCAGAATCCTGTTGCTTGCTTTACGCGCAGCTTCAAGGGCGTTATGCCTTATCTGGATATCAGACTTGCTTTTTAAGAGAACACAATAAGTGAATGTGCCTGAAAGATTGCCGTGCTCAAATTTTACAATACGATTATGGGCAGTCGCCTTCACATAAGATTGATTCCTGTACTTGGATTTTCTTGTGTAAGCTCTTTTCACATTTCTGTAAGCATTTGCTTTTCTTAATTTAGCCATTTTGCGCCTCTAAAACAAACAATAATGCTTGAGAGAGTTTCAGTCCATTTAAATATATTTTGGTTTATAAGATGTACCTTTATGTGAAATTCCTCTGGAAATTTCTCATCCCCAAAAATGCAAGGCATTTTTCGGCATCAATGCAAGCTAGTGCAATACAAAACTACGTTTTGATTGCACGAACAATGTGGATGAACAGGAAATTTCCAGAGAAAACCTCCGGATTAAGACAAAATTTAAATATAGTAGATTACAAAGATTTGCCAGAGGGTTATTAAAGTGAAGGCACTGATAGTGTTTTATTCAAGAACAGGGTACACCAGAAAGATTGCGATGCAGGTTTCTAAAGCGCTTTCCAAGGATTTTGAGACAGATGTTGATGAGATTATTGACGAAAAAAACAGAAAGGGCGCACTCGGATATTTGAGGGCAGGAAGAGACGCGTCTCTCAAAGTTCTGACAAAGATAAAAACCCATAAGAATCCTGCAGATTACGATCTTGTGATTATCGGAACCCCTGTGTGGGCATTCACAATGGCAACTGCTGTAAGGACTTTTCTTGTTGAAAACAAGCGCAAGCTGGAAAAGGTCGCGTTTTTCTCGACTTATGGCTCAGGGGCTGCAAACACATTCAGGGACATGACAGTTATCTGCGAGAAAAAACCAGTTGCTCTTCTCGGAGCAAGCACTGTTGAAGTTGCAAAGAAAAGCTATGAAAAAAAAGTCAATGAGTTTGTCTGGAAGATTAAAGGAAAGGCTGTTTCTTAGATAATCAGGCAAGACTGTATTTTTCAATATCGCTGTAAACAGGACCTTCAGGAGTCAATTCAGAGCTCTTCAGCACAAATCTAGGCACATTGAATGTTATATTTTCAATCTTAAGCCCTAACAGTGTTTTGAAAAGCAATTCCCTGTCATTGACTTTCTTTACTCTTGCAATGGTGATGTGGCTGGCAAACCTGCTGTCTTTTGGGAACAAGCCAGAAAGAGCAGCATCAATTGTCTTCTGAAGCTCGCAGAGCTCTTTTGAATCAAGGCTTGCCCAGATTATCCTTACAAAATCATCTGAAAAAACTCCTAATTTGCCGATTCTTGCGCTGAAATGACTGAACCTGATGCCTGAGAGCAATACCTTTGTTTTTTCAAGCTTATCCTTGTCAAGCTCTCCCAGGAATTTAAGCGTCAAATGAATGTTTTCAGGCTCTGTGAGCTTTCCAATGAACAAGTTTTTTTTTCTCAAATCCTGCTGGACTATTTTCAGCTCCTGCACAACATTATCCGGAAGCTCAACAGCAATAAAAGACCTAGTATCATCCTGCGCCATAATACAGCATATTCTGGCAGATATTAATAAGTTACGCTAGTTAAAGTGAAAAACCAGCTAAAACCGGCTATTTCGCCTGCATTAGCTGCTTAAAAGCCTATCTGAACAAAAAGTTTATTATGAAAAAAATCTACCAATATAGAGTTTTGGAGAATACGCAATAAAAAAGTATGACACTCCGCAATTCACAAAATATATAAAGCAGGAAGCCCATAATAGATTAGGTTTTAGGGGGGTGGTTGGAGATGTGTCCGGATATTCAGTGGCAGCAGTATGAATTTCCTCTAAAAAATAAGAAAGGCAGAGTGACTGTTGTCAGGGAGATTCTTTACGAAGACGCAGGAGAATTCGGGGATGACGAGGAATTCATGTAAGTTTATTCTTTTTTTTATTTATGGTTGTATTGATTGTTCTTTGAATGATGTGCTTTTATATATATGATTATATAATAAACCAAATATATCTGAAAAAAAAGATAAAAAAAAAAGATAAAAAAAAGATAAAAAAAAAAGATAAAAAAAAGATAAAAAAAAAAAGATAAAAAAAACATAAAAAAAAAAGATAAAAAAAAAAGATAAAAAAAAAACTCAGTGCTTTCTCTTGTTGGCTCCCAAGCTTGGCCTGTGCAGCTCAGCACCGACTCCTTTCCTTGTCAGGCCTCTGGATATTTTTGCAGAGCTTGTCAGGCCTCTCTCTGCTCTTCCTTTCATCTGAGCAACATTCTTGAATCTCTTGTCTGCAAGTATCTGAGGATGATTCCTGTCCAGCAGGATAATCTCAAACCAGTAAAACAGCCCGTCTTTCCCGACTTCATAGCTGTTCAAGACTTCACAGTTCGGATATCTCTTTGCTGCCCTCTGTTCTGCAACAGTCTGATACGTTATGTCAACAATCTTTTTTCTCCTCATTGTTTTAGAACGCCTTCCCTTGATGTTTCCGCCACGCTGTCTTCCTCCTCTGGAAACTCTCTGCCTTACAAGAATAATCCCCTGTTTTGCTTTATAGCCAAGGCTTCTTGCCCTGTCAATTCTTGTCGGTCTCTCGATTCTTATTGTTGTTGGCTCTCTTCTCCAGGAAATAAGCCGTTCTTTTTGTATAGAAATAAGATCTGGCGTCGGATTCTGCCATAACTCTCTAAGCTCTTTTAAATAACCCATTTTCAGGCCTCCATTATTTCAGTTAGTTTATTTTTTTGTTTTTTCATACAAAACCGATTCAGGTAAGCCACTACCTACATTTCGGTTTTGCAAGCCAATGGGGCTACCCGGATTTGAACCGGGGTCTCATGGCCCCAAACCACGAAGGATAAGCCAAGCTACCCCATAGCCCCATATATCGCCAATAGGCAAAATAGGTAATTTTGAGAAACTCAAGGTATTTAAAAAGGTTTTGGCATGTAAGACGCACCTTTACGGGAAATTCCTTTGGAATTTCTCGTTCCAAGAACAAAAGGTTCTTGTCCCAGTAAATCCTAAGGGTTTAGTTGTTCCAAAAATGCAAAGCATTTTTGTTATCAATGCGGGCTAGTGCAACATAAAACTTCATTTTAGCTGATGAACAAAGCAGATTGTCTTCAGAAAGAACTTAATACGTCTCAATCATCTTGTATTCATCGCTCTTGTGCTTTTTGTGTTTGCTGCTGCGCTCGCGCTCATCACCTCTGCCTCTGTCGCTTCCAAACTTTTTCTCTCCTGTCATGAAAATTGCAAGCACAACAAAGAGCAGATAAATTATTAGGTTGAGCCACCAGAAGTAAAAGAACAGGAGAGTAATACTGTAGAAGAGCATCATTATTGTTGTTGAATAGAATGTTATTTTCAGAACCTGGGAAAACCTTATCTGGAATGATGTGAATCTGGTGACAAACCAGGCGATATATGCTATGATGTTTGCCATGAAATACGTCAGGATAAGGTTCAGTAGCAAAACTATGAAAAGCAATCCAGGAAGCAGCAGGAAAACATGAACTGCTGTAAGCCATGACAGTCTTCCGGTATCCTGCTTGAAATCAATATTTTTCCAGCTGAAAGAGAATTCTTTGAAAAAAACTGGCTTGAAAAACGCAGTGCTGTTTGTAAACAGTATCATCTCGCTTGTCGGAGCTGTCTTGTTCGCATCATAGGCGATTCCAGGAAATCTATGGAGCACAACTCTCTCAGCTGAGCTGATTTCAGGAGTAATCTTAAAAGTCTGGAAGCTGGAAATCTTTGAATCAAAGTTTTCCCGGATAAAGAACAGCATCACGGCTGCTATGACAAAAATGACAATCACGCTCAGGACATTGGCAAGAAGCAGATGCGTGTAAGCCTTTGGCATAGGACGGGATGTCAGTTCGCTGTATCTCGAAGGGTTAATGCTCCTGAACAGGTTTTTTAAGCTTTCAGATGCCATGAAAAATGTTTTGGAATCTGGTGTTTTTAAGTTTTATTGTTTTTCAGAGGTACGTTTGTGATACAGGTTAGCATCAATTATGTAAGCACTCTTATTTGTACAGAAATAGAATTGACAGTGGGGGTGTTCCTTACGGGAGATGTCAATATCTAATTTAATAACCTAGTGCGAGCCGATGCTAACCCGAGCGCTTAGCGAGATTGCAAACGTACCTTATTTTTCAAATTGTCCGGGTGCTCTGCTTTGTAAAGCTCCCACACTGTTTTTGTCATTGCGATTATCGAGAAAACCATCACAATGTAATTCTCTGCCATGCCAGGCATTCCGAACTTCACGATTTCTATTCCGTTTTTTATATCTAAAAAGCTGGCAAAGAACATGGCAACAAATAGAACAAGGATAACCATCAGGGATATCACCAGCCTCCTATGATATTTTCTAAGCATAAAAGAAATAGAACTGGTAGAATATTTAATTATTGTTGTTCTCCACAAGCACAAAGTAAACTCAAAGGCTTAAAGGATATTCTTGATGGTATCAAAAGCCTTTGCAACCTCTTCGCCTTTTTTTGTCAAAGTCAGCACTTTAAGCCTGCCCTGCTTTTCAAAGGCAATCAATCCTGACTTTTCCATTTCCTGCAGGATCTTGACAACATGGCTGTATGTGCAGTCAACTACTTTGGCAAGGGAAGAAGCGTATATATCCTTATTCTTGTTGAGAAGGGTCACAAGCATCATTACTGGTTTTTCCCTGAAAAAAATATTAAATATTTTTTTGTACTTCAAATTAAACCCCCCTAACTAACTTGTTGCCTAAAATTATAATACTATTTGGTAAATCGATTCGATTTATATATTTTGTTATATGTATTGCAAGGGGTATAATGGATTATATTATAAATATTTCGCTTAAAAGCTAATTTTTCGACGAGAAAAAATCAACCACACGCAAAATCATTATTTTACAGGAACGAAAACAGGGATAAAATCATGAAAAATATTTTTGAAAATTCCGAGAAAACACAAAAGAAAAAGTGAAAAAAAGGAAAAAATTAATTGAAGCTTGGCTTATGTTTTTGCCTTAACGGGCAGCATCAGCTTCTGTATCAACCCAGCCATTGTCACGCAAAAGGCCGCCTACTCTAAGATGCATGTCTTCTTCTGTTTCGTGTCCTTTAGGAATCGGCCTTGATGTGGTCCATGCTGTGTCAGGCTTTCCTAAAGTCCCTAAATCCCCTTTAGGAATAAGCGGAAGCGGCCCACTGCCAGGATATGGCATTGCATTTCCTGAATAGAAAACCATAAACTCTTCTATTGTTCCGGTTGTTCTGTCCTCGCGACTATGAACAGTGAATGCCGTGTAGTTTCCATTCGGATCTAAACCTTCTGCTGAAGGAAAAAGGGCTGTCAGGTCTGCGCCTGTCAGTAGGCGGTTAAACATGTAGCCGCGAACATAATCCGGCTCAGAAAACATGATGCCGAATGTTCTGTAGCCAACATCCTTAGCTGTCTCAGGAATCTCAACATGTTGACGCGGCCTGAAAAATGCTGCTCCAGTATCAACTCTTCCATTGATCATTCTTCTTGGCCTTGGTGGTTCTGTTGTCTGGCTTTGAGGTGTTGATTCAGTTTTGACTTCAGGATTGCATCTTGAACCATATAAGACTGCCAATAATGCCGCCAGTGTTGCAGCAGCAAAATATGCTCCTCTTCTTTCTTCTTTTTTTATGATCATTTTTGTTACCCCCTTATTTTTTGTATAATGATAAATAAATTGTATCTATGTATGACTATGTATATTCTAATATTTAAATCTTTCGGTTTATTGCCACTGATGGGTGGTAAATTATCCTATTCTGCTGTTTTCACATAAACAGGCCCGCTAAAAGCGGGTTAGCGCTCGCCCTTAAAGGCGAGCAGGAATGCGAAAACAGCTGAAGAAGGAAAAGAAAAGGGAAAGAAAATCAGCTACCGCTGAAATCCCAAAACAAAAAGAAAACAAACGACCCCACCGGGATTTGAACCCGGGCTAAAGGCTCCGCAAGCCCTCGTACTATCCAGGCTATACTATGGGGCCGACAAAGTCAATAAACAGCACTTCTTTTTTAATTTAGTGTTTAATCAATGCTTTAGCTGAAAAAAACCGAATAAACAGCAAAGAAAAGAAACCCGATAAAGTATGTGGATGTGTTGAAAAGAACACGCTTCAGAGACTGCAAAAATCTAGCTTTCTTTTTCTCGCCAGTAAAGACAATCAATGTTCCAGAAGGAAGCCCAAAGAGAAAAACAAGCACGCTGAAATAGAGCATCTTGTCAAGCAAAAAACCTGCAAACAGCACAGCAGAGAGATAAAAATAAATCAGAAGATAAGATTTCACGTCAAGCCTTTTCCACAGAAAAAAAGCGCTGACAACCAATGATGCAATCCCAAGATAGATGCCTGCGAAAAAAAGCATCACAGTGAGAGCCAGAAGTATCAGAGACTGAAAGGCCATGAAATATTTTCTGCCAGAAGTAATCTCCTCCAATGCAAGCCTGCAAAGGATGGCGCCAGCAGCAATCCCGAGATAGGCAATCAAGAAAACGATAATGGCAGAGAGATTCATTTACTCACTCCAACAACCTCGCCGCAGGGAATTTCACCGACAAGCACCTCTTCATCATCATTGCCGACGCTGTATCTGTTCCCGACAGGAACAAGGTTTCCGTTTGCATCCTCCATATAGATGCAGAATTCATTTCCCACGCCAAACTCTTTTTTCAGGGTGTCGTAATCGGCGGAATAAAGCTCTTCAGCAAGCTCTTTGTCCACCTCGTTGTTGTCGATGATGGAATACGCATTCGGGCTTTCACTGCTGTCAAGCTTTGACGCCAAAGACTTCGCCTCAATCTCAAGCTCATCAGGAGCATCTGATTTCTGTGAGGTCATAAGGCTGTAAAATACAGCAATCACCAGCACAAAAATAATTGTGGCGATAATAAGGTCTGTTGACCAAGCCTGCCCATGCCTTTTTTTAGGAAACAACAAGAAGATTTTGCCCACCTCTGCAAGATTCCAGATGATTTTTGTTTAAAAAGTTTATCTTTTCCTCTCCCACCTCTGAAAAAAGCGAAAGATTTATAAACAATTTCAATTTCTTATATTTAAATATATCGCATGTTCAATCATCATGATTCAGGATATATTGCAGAATAGCGTTGGGGGAATATATAATGAGCTATGTTAAGAAATGCCCTGAATGCGGCGGAATAAACCTTTTCTGGAACAAGGACAAAGGAGAAATCATCTGCAAAGACTGCGGCCTTGTCGTCGAAGAGAAAATGATAGACTTCGACAGGGAATGGCGTGAGATGGACAGCGAGGCTGCAGAGAGAAAGAGAAGGACAGGGGCTCCGATGAGCTACACCCAGTTCGACCAGGGCCTTACAACCGCTGTTGGAAAGAAATCTGACATCTATCAGCTCAGCGGAAAATCAAAAAATAAATTCTTCAGATTAAGAAAATGGCAGCAGAGAATAAGCACTGCAATTGAAAGAAATCTTAAATTGGCCCTTGCAGAGCTGAAAAGAGTCTCATCTTACCTAAAACTGCCTGGCAGTGTCGAGGAGGAAGCCTCGAGGATATACACTCTTGCAGTGCAGAAAGGGCTTGTGAGAGGAAGAAGCATGGAAAGCGTTGTAGCAGGAGCATTGTATGCTGCCTGCAGAAGGCATGATGTGCCAAGAACCCTTGACGAGCTTGGAGAGGCAAGCAATATAGAGAAAAAAGAGATCGGAAGAACTTATAGGTTCATAACAAGAGAATTGAATATCAAGATACTGCCAAGCAATCCAAGCGATTATATCGCTAGATTCGCATCCGCATTAAAGCTCAATCCTGAGACGCAGTCAAAGAGCGTTGAGATTATTGAAAGGGCGCAGAAGGTCGAGCTCACATCAGGCAGGGGCCCGACAGGAATTGCAGCTGCTGCGCTGTATGTTGCTGCGCTTATCAACGGGGAAAAGAAAACCCAGAGAGAGGTTGCAGACGTCGCAGGCGTGACAGAAGTAACCATAAGAAACAGGTACAAGGAGCTTCTTGAAGAGCTTGATCTTGAAAAGGAAATCAAGAAGACTAAGAAGAAAAGAAAGGACTGAATTCTCGTGCTGGAAACCCTCCGGCTTTTTAAGCAAAACTTTTATAAATAGAACTCGGCATGAGAGCTGTTTATGGAAGACGTGCCAGACAAGGATGATGAAACAGCTTCAGGGGAATTTGAGCAGATAAAGGGAGAGCCATGCCCGTTCTGCCATCAGAAGACATTGACTCTTATAGAAGCTGAAAGGGAAATCCCTTATTTCGGCAAATGCTATCTGTTTTCTATGGACTGCTCTAACTGCCACTACCACAAGTCTGATGTCGAGACAGAGGAGCAGAATCCTCCTGCTAAATACACGCTGGAAATTGATTCCGAAGAAGACATGAAAATAAGAGTTGTTAAGTCAAGCACAGCCACTGTAAAGATCCCTTTTATCGGTTCGATTGAGCCAGGCGAGGCATCAAACGGCTATGTGACAAATGTCGAGGGAATCCTTAACAGGATAAAGTACCAGATTGAGTCAGCGAAAGAGATTGAGGAAGACCCTGAAGTTATCAAGAAGGCAAAGAACATGCTGAAAAAGCTCGCCAAGGTGATGTGGGGCCAGGAAAAAATAAAGCTGATTATCGAGGATCCGCATGGCAATTCTACAATTATATCAGACAAGGCAGTGAAGTCAAAGCTTTAGGGCCTTAGCTGAACACTGAAGAGATAAAGTTTCCTATCATATAAGAAAGTATCACAACAATTACTGCAATCAGCAGATGCTCGAATATAACTCTCGCAGGATTTATCTTCTGGTCTTTTGCCATTTTGCAGCTCAGCAATGCAAGAAGAAGCAATCCGATTGCAATGCTAGTAATCACAGCTGTTGTCAAAGAGAAGAGCAAAACAGGAATGACAAATATCAGTGCAAACACAAATTTTGACAGGAATGTCGATACAGTAGCCTCCCAGATTTCTTTGCTGCTGTGATGGTTCTCAGACTCCTCGGATATGTGGATGCCCAAGGCATCTGAGAGCGAGTCTGCAACAGCAATTGTGAGAATTCCCCCAAGTACAACAGCCTTGGAACCTGTGCCTGAATTCAGGCCGACCATTAATCCAAGTGTTGTTATGATGCCTGAAGTCAATCCGTAGCTGAATCCTTTTCTTATCGATAGCTTCATGACCAGAAAAATAAAGCCGTGATTTTAAAAAGATTGCGTTTGGAGAGACGGAAGTTTATCGTGGAGGAGCGAAGCTAATCTAATTTTATCCCGAATTTCTCGGCGAATTCTTTGCCGACTTTTTTCCGGATTGCTCGCTCTTGTTTTTTTGTTGTCTTTGTTTTTGCACTGCCAAAGCATTTGCTAAGCTCTTCAAGCGCCTGCTCTTTTTTAGCTTCTACAAGCTTCTGCCTTATCGCATCCCTGATAAACTCTGTCTTTGTCGTGTAATAAGGGCTCATTGCCCTGCTTATCTCTATTGCAAGAGAGTCCTCGACTTTTATTGTTATTGATTCCATTGTAAGACTAAGTAAGATTAGGTCTTATTTAAATTTTGCGGTTGGGAAGGCGGAAGGAATGCGGGAGGAAAAAAACAGCCAAGCCCAATACTAAAAGCCTTCTTTTTCTCATGTTTTCACCTTTCAAACTCCATTCTCAATTCTTTAATCTCATCTCTTGCATCAATCAGCTCCTGATCTGTCAGCCCGTCGCTCATGTTGACAGGCACCCAGTTGCCGTCTTTTGTGTCAGAATAGTACTCCGGATTGGAAAACTGCCTAAGCATGTCCATCTCATCAATCTTTTCCAGCCTCACAGCCTCGTCATAGATCCATGTTCCGGGAAGAGGTATCAGAAGCCTCGGCTGACATTTCAGCCTCATCTCCTTAATGGATCGCACCGTGCGCTCAAGGCTCTTCCTGCACTCTCCGGGAAGCCCGATTATCATGAACGCAAGCACATCAAGCCCTGCGTCTTTTGAGCATTCGACTGCGTGACGGACCTGCTCTGGAGTGATGCCTTTGCCTGTCCTTCTCAGGATTTCATGGTCCAATGACTCCACCCCAAACTTCACAGCAGAACACCCTGCATTTTTCAGATCTCTGGCAAGAGCAGGATTCATCTTGTCAGCCCTAGTCATCATCGTGAACCTGCGGATATAGTCCGGCATTTTCTCAAGTATCCTGGCTGTTCTTTCATAGTCATAGGTAAATGTGTTGTCTGAAAAATGTAATTGGCGTGCACCCAGGGTTGAGATATTCTCAAACTCCCTCATTATCCTTTGCTCAGAAAAGCTTCTCAGACCTTCAGACATCTTGTAGCAGAAAGAGCAGTGTGCATAGCATCCCCTTGCGGTCTGCCTGAAATTTGCTGTATTCCCTTTCACAGCTGCTGAGAAATCAGGCCATCTTGAGTAGTCAGACTCTGGAAGGGAATCAAGCTTCTGGATTATGTTTGCCTGCCCCGAAGTCCTGAGCCTAGTGCCATCCCTGAAAATCACTCCGCCGGGCATGTCATTCCTTCCCTGCAAGAATCCAAGAAGAGCAGGAGCGGTGAGCTCTGCCTCACCTACCACTCCAAAGTCGATCTCTGGAAAGGCTCTCATCAGAAGGTTACGGTCTGACAGGCCGTATGAGCTCATCAGCTGTCCGCCGACAATGACTGTCTTCCCATCTCTCTTCAGCTGAGGAAGCGCATCTTTGAAAAAATCATACGACTGTAAAACCGAGGTGAGGCAGGCGACAGTACAGCCAGAGGCGTAATCCAAGCCTGCGTTCCGGTCATGCTCTAAGTCAGCTATCTTAACATCATAGCCCGCGGCTGTCAGGGCAGCATCGACATCCATGATGCCGTTTAGGAATATCAGATTCCCTGAAGTCCTGTCAGACCCATATGTTATCCTCTGATTGATCAGGCAGATTTTCATGTTTTCACCTTTCAAACGTCTCCCCTAATCTATTTATCTCATCTCTCGCATCCAGAAGTTCCTGGTCTGTCAGCCCGTCGCTCATGTTGACAGGCACCCAGCTCCCTTCAGTAGTATCAAAACACTCGGGAGTGGAGAGCAGTCTGAGCAGTTCAACCTCATCAATCATACCCTCTCTTACTGCCTTGTCATATATTGCTGTGCCTGGCAGTGGGATCAGCACTCTCGGCCTGGCAATCATCCCTGTGCACCTGACCGCATCTATCGTAGCATCCAGAGTGCGCCTGTTCTCTCCCGGAAGCCCTACAATGATAAATCCAATTGCTTTCATTCCAGCATTCCTGACAGTATTCACAGCAGAGTATATCTGCTCCGGAGTTATGTTCTTGCCTGCTCTTCTTAGTATTTCCTTATCAAAAGATTCAACTCCTAATTTGACTCCTGCACAACCGGTCTCTTCCAACGCTCTAGCCAAATCCGGATTGATGTCGGAAACTCTTGCCTGGATATAATATCCTAAATCCAAACCAAGATTCTTAGCAGTGCTGAGGACAATCCTGGTGATCTGTTCTGCCCTTAAAAAATCATATGTGAAACTCTGGTCTTCGAAATTCAGCTGTCTCGGCTCCATCAACCTCACTGCTGTTTCCAGATCCTGCTCTATCCTCGGAAGAGAAAAGCTTCTCACTCCCGGATGCATCCCGGTGAAGCAGAAGCTGCATGCATTGTAGCATCCTCTTGATGTCTGGACTGTCAAGGTCTGGTGTTTTGCATTGCGCACAAAGCCCTTCCAGTCAAGATAGGGGATAGCAGGCAGAGAATCGAGATCTGTGACAATATCAGGAGAGCCTTGCGTTGCGCCTATGAGATCTCCTTTTCTAAAGACCACGCCTCTCGGGATTGAAGTGCTGCCGTCCTCAATACGCCTGACTAATCCGCAGATAGTCTTTTCACCCTCGCCAATCACTGCATAGTCAATCTCAGGGAACTCATTCATCAGAAGATTATTGCTGTCCATGCCGTATGAACTTACCAACGGCCCTCCAACAACAACTATTTTCCCATTTCCTTTAAGCTTCGGGAGAGCATCTTTCAGGAATGCGTAAGAATTGATATAAGTCGAGATTCCGATAACATCGCAATCAGCAGCGCTTTCTAAAGAGGCACTCTCATCATGCTTGAAATCAATATGCACCACATCATGACCCTGCGCTTTCAGGCATGCACTGACATAAGCGATTCCGCCGAGATAGACATAATCAGTGCTGGCGCGATATGCCTTGTATCTGTAGTCCGGGTTGATTAGCGCAATTTTCATGTTTTCACCTTTCAAATTCTATTCTTAATTCTTTTATCTCATCTCTTCATATCATCAGGCATCGAATGGATCCAGGCATGTGCATCAATCACCCGTTCTTTCCCTTGCTGTCGCTTCAAACCCCCTGAACACTCCTGCTTTTAGATAATCTGCCCAGAATTCAGGACCCATGAAGTCCATGGCTTCCTGAGAGACGATGGGGTGGTGCCATCTGAATGAAAAAAGCCGGCTGGTCGATTCATCAGACATGTAATCATTCTGCGTCCAGTCGATGAAATCTAAGGTTATCTCTGATTCAGGACTTGTTCTGGTGAAAGAATAGCATCTTCCACCGTCAGGATTTAATCCTCCCCGTCTATAGCTTACATTACAAACCTTTTTTCCTTTGAATCCTGCATCCTGCATGTGATTCTGAAAAGATATGAACTTGCCGCCAGTCTTCAGATTACAATGGACATTGAAAAAGATTTGGCCCATCTTATGCCGATTGTCGACATAATTGAAGAACAAGACAGAGAGCGCATAATCAAAACCTCCGCCACCCAATAGCGGAAGGTCCTCTGCTTTGCAAAGCAGGTATTCCACCCCTGAAGGTGTGTCTTTCTCTATAGCCTGCGCCAGGCTTATCATCTCTTCCGAACCGTCTATGCCAACCACCCTTCCTGCTCCGGCATCCATCAGCATTCTCGAGACCAAGCCATAGCCGCAGCCGACGTCCAGAAAGCTCTTTCCCCTGGCATCGCCTATCAATCTCAGAACCGTAGGAATCAACATGCCTTTCTTTGCATAGTGCGATTCATCAAGGGACCTGTACTTCTCTGCGAGAAGGCTGAACTGATCTGACCGCATCTCTGACAACATGTTTCATCATCCCTCTGCTACCAAAACATTTATTGTTCCAGACCTCATGTTATCACCTTTTTAGTTATTCTCCTGTTTCAGGTTTTTGGTTTTTTGGTTCTGGAAATACCCCGCTAAAGGTCTCTCCTATTGCAACAGGATAATCTATGCAGTCTCTTACTGAAATATCTATCCCTGGCTGACCATCTAATTCTCCAACCAGATATAGTCTTGGACCAACACTGATTGATGAATCCCTGTTTTCACGTGTAAAAAATACAGTTGGAACTTCTTTAGGAAAGCCAAAAGCCCAGTAAGCACCTGTTGAATCCTGAAACACTTTGTTTCCTGAAAAATATGCCAGTTTCTGAAATAAAGAAGACGCCATTCCCGAAGTTGCTATTTCAAACGCCTCTGATTTGCCATCACCGTCAATGTCACAAAATGCTACAGGATCTATCCTATATGCTCTTTCTTTACATGCTGAATCACAAACTGGATGAGTTAAAAATCCAGCAGCAAATGCAAGTAAAATATTCAAACTTGATATTCTTTTGTTCATTGTATCACCTTTTAATTTTTGTATTGCAATATTTCATTTTGATTCACCAATTATAGCAGTCAACTGCTTTTCCAATCTTTCTGAGCAGTCCTGCTGTCATGCCTGTAAAACACCTAAGCCTTCTGGCAGGAGACCTTGATTCATGCAAAAGCAGCTGTTCATACTCATGAAAAGCAGCAAGCTCTTGCTCTGAAAGCAGTTCAGGATGTGAAAGTTTCTGTCGAACATAAGAAAGATTTGAAACAGCAGGATTTTCAGCAGCAATCTCTTCAGAATAACTTTCGCGTACGTCTTGCGCCTCTGGCACTTCTCCAAGCAAGAAGTCGATGTAGCCGAGGCCGTCACCGCTCCAGACACCCAAGCTGATAGAGCCCAACCGCACAGGCCGCAGTCCGTTTTTTAGTGTTAGGAGTATTCTCATGCCATTTTTTTCGAATGTTCTCCCTGTTTTTGCTTCAAATTCTGCTTTGTATTCTTCAAAGAGCTTCTCGTCTCCTGCTGCTATGACTTCTCTCCAGATTTTTTCTCTTAGTTTTGGGAGTGCGTGGCTGTTTTGTTGTAATGTTGTTATTTGTCTTTTGTTTATTGTTGCAAATGGTGCGCCGTTGAAGTTGTAGTCTTTTTCTGTTGTTTCGAGTCCGTAATCAATTGTTAGCGGGCATCCTGGTTTGATTGTTTCTGTCAGGGGATGCCAGTTAAACCATCTTGCTCTTTCTCTGCTTGGATGCTTTACCTGCACCAGGCTGGAGTATGTTTTGGTGTTTTGCCAGTTTGTCTTGGCTGGTTCTGCTGCTCTTGTTCTTCTTTCAAGCACTCTTTCTGGTTTGATTATTCTTCTGCCGTCAGCCACTAATAATGGAATTCTTTCTATAAGCGTTGTTGTTCCATCATAGTAAGGCCTGAACTTTTCACTGTCTGATGGATCGTTGAAATATGCAGGGTCGAGTGGCATTGTTAATCATTTCCTCCAGCCTTTTGTATCATTGTTGCATCATCCCTCCTGCTTTCATCCACAACAATCGTCTTAAGGTTTTCAGCAGTGAGCTCTTTCTCAACAACAGCAGATGCCTGCTTGATTTTGCGCTTTGCTTTCCTGCAAATCGATGATGCTGCCTTGTACGGCAGCTTTACCGCAAGCTGATACGCAAATTCAAGAGGGAGAAAGCCGTAGAGTCTGTTGTGATGGGGGTTTGACATTACACTCTGTGTTCCAATAAGTAATAAAGAACCCAAAAGTGGAACACAGACAGCGGCTGTAACGCCTCCCTCAAATTTGTTATTTTTTAATCCATGATAAACAAAAAAACTAACTGGATAAATTATTTGCAGAGCCATTCCCCAGTGATATGCTCTTTCTCTTGCATCTATGTTCTTTCCGAATAGTTTTTTTGTGATATCATTCGGAAGCAGTCCAATCACAGGATACAATGGAATTGCTGCAATGCCTAATGCCTTTTTTGCAATATTGAAACCTGATTTCAAGAAATCCTCTCCTAATTCAAGAGAGGTGTGATAGATAAGAGAAAGCCTGCTTGGCCTTGCCTGCACAGAGAGATACTCATCTATGAATCTCCTTGCATCATCCGCAGTGCCTCCGCCATAGCGCTGTAAAGCCTCGACAAGAGTATCGCATGAGAGAGGCAGCCCAAGATCAGAGAACCTTACTGCAGGGGCTTGTCCAGAATCTACTGTGTGCTCGAGAGAGCCATCTGAAGGAGCAATCCTTTTAGGAGCAGCAGAGCTGTCTATGGAACTCTCCTGCTCGCCTCTCTGCGAACAATACTGCCGAAACATTTTTGCGCTCTCTACAGCTGTCATTGCGTTTACCTCTGTTTTCCAAGTGCACTGTGAAACGATAAAGCAGAAAATAAAGCTGCAAAAAGTCCTGCTACTAAGCCGAAATAATGCGGAACTTGTCTGCCCAGATAATCCTGGATACTCTTTACTCTCGGATCATTTTTCCACTGCTGATATTCTTTTGCAAGGCTGTCTGCTCTTTGCAATATAATCCTGCGCTCGTCAGCGTTTTCAGCGAAATCATCGATTTCCATTTCAAATGACATGTTCCGAGCCAACTGTTCGGATTCAAAACGGAGTCTGTTCCCTTTTTCAACAAGAGCTCCTGCTTCAGGCGTGTTATACTCGCTTGGAGCGTCTAAACTGCTGACAGAATGGGCTGCGCAGTAACATCCTGCCAAGATTCCCGCTAAGCTAACAACTTTTCTTGATGTATTGTTCATTTTGTTTTCACCTTTGTTTATCTGAAAAATGCTTAAAAATCCTTTTGGATTTTTGGCACCGCTCTGCCAAAATAACAAATATTTATCCTGTTTTCTTCAGAGCATAACTTAAAGTTGCCATCTCACGCGGGCTTCCCAAAACCACATCCGTTCCAACAGAAGCAATTATTGTTCCTTTTCGCAAATCAACATAATGTTTCTCAACATCATCACCTGAAAAAACCTGATGATTTGCTTCACAATAGTCACAGTTCGGAAATGGTTTGAAATCTCTGCGTACAAAATCAGCAACATCTGCCGGAGTTTTATTTCTGAACGACAGAAAACTATTCCGAGTGCTACAACCGCTATAGTCAACATCAATCATTGTTGAACTATCTAGCCCTCTTAAAAGTCTCATAACTCCGTCATGATCCATTTGTTCATCAAGCACTCTCTTCCTTCCTGCAATCATGTTTGCAAGTCTTCTAATCATTTTTCATTCCTCCTCCATTGTTTTTGTTTACAATTATTTATTTGAAAAATAAAAAAAATTTACTTCACAGTCGCATAAACGCTTGAAGTCCATCCTTCATCAAATTCTGCTTCAAGGTCTTTTGTGGCTTTGCCTTCAATTGTCATATTGCCTTTGCTGAAAGTCACTGTCGCGCCTGGTATTGTTGAGCCTGTCTCAAAGTTGTGAGTTGCGCTTACTGATGCGCTGAAATTTCCAGGCATGTTGTATCCTATCTCTGCAAATGCTGTTGTGGCTTCATTTTCTATTCCTGCAACACTTGCTTTTACAGCAACTCCGCCATCTTCTGCCTTGTTTGCTGTTCCTGTGAAGTATGGCATCTTTTCTGCAGCATAACCAATGACCATAGAGTCATCCCAGACTGCAGGCCCGTTAGGCCCTACAATGCCAGCTGCATTTGGCGACGCCCATGCTGTCATGCTCCAACTGTCTGTGTTCGGATTATAGTCTAATACTGTTAATGCACCTTTTTTTCCATCTCTCACGCCGACTTGCAAGCCAAGATTGTCAGAGTAGCCTTTTGAAACTCCAACTCCCAGTCTCTCTCCTTTTGCAGTTGCGTATGCTGCAGAGCAGTCTTCTCCATCAAGCTGGTTGAGGTAGAATAGCACTGATTCTGTGCTGAGCTTTCCGAATGATGGAGTTAGCATCACACAAGGATCAATCTGAGTGACTGTTCCATTTTCGTCGAAAACAGTCCATGCAGGCTCCAAGTATAAGCATCCTTTTTTGAGTACAGGGCTTAAGACAAAGCCGTTTGTGTATGCTCCATCTTTTCCTGATCTGTCTGCTCTTGCATTCAATCCTAGTGTTACATCGTCGAGATTGAATCTTGCCTCTGCTCTCAACATCCTGCTTGTAGTTTCATCTCCCATTAGCTGCTGTGCAGCCCTCAATGTCAGATGCGGAACTGTCAGGGTTGTCCTTGCAGTTGTTTTATCATTATTGTACTGGAAATCTCCTGTCAAAGTTGCTGCTTTTGCAGCTGCAGCAAGCTCTAAGATTGCGGCTGCGTATGCCAATGCGTGTTTTATTTTCATTTTTCATTCCTCCGTTTTTGCTCTTTGATAAGCTTCTATTCCCTGAAGAAGCACAGCTCTGTCTAGCTGCGGATATTCTGCTAAAAGAAAGTCTGCAAGCTCAGAAGGGTTGAGCTTTATCCTCTGCGCTGTCTTCCCATAAAACGCGTCGAGCGCCTCTGGCGCTACCCCGACTGGGCGGCCATAGTAGTTCAAGTTCCTGAGGCCAACAACACCGTCGTCATCGCTGCCGAGGCAGACCACACGGCCCGTGTTATTGTTATTATAACCATCATGCCATGCTCCGAACTTGTTCCATTCAAATCCTTCTGCCTTGTCAAGCATTCTTCCAGCAGGCGTTTTTCCGCCTAAAGCAATAATGATGTCAGGGTTTTCTCGCTGAGCATCAATGTTCTGACGATCTGATATAAGCTTCCTGGCCTCTGTTGCTGGTCTGATAACAAGATAAGTAGTGTCCATTCCTTGAAGGAAATCTGGTGATGCAGATGCTTCTAAGAAGCCATCATATTTGCCTGCAAAAGCAACATTTCCGCCATGAACGAGTTGTTTCAATGCAAGGGTATCCTGTTTTTTTATAGCGTCTAGAACAGCGTTAACTTCTTCCTGCTCTAACTGAAGGGCATAGTTCACTAAGTTGCCGCCTTCAACTGCTGTTTTGATTCTTTGAGGATTCCAAACAAATAATCCCCCATTCTGAATGTCAAGAGCATATACTGTGCCTTTTGCACCCATGATGCCTTTCTCATCCAAAGCAGTAATTCTCTCAGCTCTAGAATCATGATATAGTGACCAAGCTTCATCTTCCTTTCCAACAAAAGCTCTTCCAGCCACTAGGCCATAAGTAGGAACATGAACTAAACCCTCATCTAATAAAGCTTTAATAGAATCAGCTAATCCGGTACTTCCAGTCATGTAAAACTGTTTTCCAAATAGTTCAGCACCGCCTACTCTAGCTCCTCTAATGTCAGTGCCTTCTCTTTGATCCAATATAACAGTAAAATCATTATTGACCATTTTCATCATCTCCGTTTTTTGTTTGTTACTCGTATTTGGTGGTAACAATAGAAAGAAAGAGAATTACCTATATATACTTTTTTATTAAACTATATATACTAGTATAAAGATATAAATAAAAACGAAAAGTTTAAATACAAGAATATGCTTATACTGCTTATGAAGCGGAAACTCGTGAGGCAGGGCGCAGCCACAATGATGGTAAGCCTGCCTGCAAAATGGCTCAAGGAGCACAAGCTCGAGAAAGGGGACGAGATCGAGATAGAAGAGACAGACAAAGGCCTATTGCTCACAACAAAAGCAGGCTCTGGAAAATCAGAGACAACAATAAAGCTCATTAACATGACAGAGTCATCAATAAGAACTCTTATAACAAACACATACAGGGCAGGATTTGACAGGGTAAAGGTTGTTTTTGACAATGAAAAACAATTCAACATACTGAGCAATGTGATAAAAACAAGGCTAATCGGCTTTGATGTGACAAAAAAGGAAGAGAATACCTGCGTGATAGAAAACATCACAGAGCCGTCTGAAGAGCATTTTGACACGCTCATACAAAAGCTGTTTTTCAACATAGGAGAAATGTTTGACATAACAGAAAAAAGGCTTAAAAAAAGCAAAGAGCCCTATGACTATGAAGAGGTTGCGGAAAGGACGCACAGATATGACAACTGGTGCAGAAGAGTCATCTCAAAAAAAATGGCTTCAATAGCAAAGACAGATTTCTTATGGGCATTTATGGCACTGCTGAACCACGGACAGAGAGAGCTTTACCACCTGAACAAAGCCATAGACGACAGAACAGATGTCTCGCAAAAGACAATGAAGCTCTTCAGCTATGCAAAAGAGAGCTTTGAGCTCCTAAAAAAGGCTTATTTCGACAAAAACATCGATGTTCTCGCAAGGATTCATCCGCTTGAAAAAGAAGCGATATACAAGGAAGGGTATAAGCTTCTGGAAACAACACACGGAAGAGAAAACATCATAGTGTATCACCTGATGTCATGCATCAGAAGATTGCTCTGCGCCAACAGCCCTTTGACTGGATTTCTGATGTAGAAGGCTTTGTTGGAAAGTTCCTTTGCCATCAATCCGGTGAGCGTCTTGAATTATCTCTCTCCCTGTCGACAAGGGGGTTGTCCCAGAACAGTTTCGGCTGTTCGAAGCGAAGTGCGATTCTCGGTTGTTTCACAACCTCGATC
>JAZDFJ010000021.1:0-3908 GCA_043807995.1 Candidatus Woesearchaeota archaeon | reverse complement strand
CTTGTCTTATTTACCACTCTGCTGATGGCTTTTGGCCAGTTCTTTGAAAAAAAAGGGGCAGACAGTCTTGGCCCTTCATTTTTTCATATAATCACCAATCCATTTCTTATTCTCGGCGCAGCGCTTTACATTATTGCCTGCGTCCTTTACATTGTTGCTCTTAAAAGCGCCGACCTTTCCCTGGTTTTTCCGCTTTTGGCACTTAATTTTGTCTGGGTTGTGCTGCTCGGATTCTTTTTTCTCTCGGAGCCTTTGCTCTGGAATAAGTCATTGGGAGTATTTTTTATAATTGCGGGAGTTGCTTCAATAGGCAAGGGCGGGCTGAAAGGCAACAGCAGCAATGCTGCCGAAGGCAGAAATCTGAAAAAGAAAACAAATGCAAAAAAAACAGGAGGTGCTGGCAAATGACTCTTTTTGCATTATCTCTTGTTGTTGCTGCGAGTGTGCTTGCGGCATTTGGCTCTTTTTTTCTGAAAAAAGGATCCAAGAATTTCAGCTTTGACATTATCTCTATTTTCAAGAACCTGAATTTTCTCTTCGGGGTTTTCCTTTATTTTCTGACGACTATTGTTTTCATCTATGCTCTTACAAAAGGTGACTTGAGCATTCTATACCCTGTGATGTCGCTTTCTTATGTTTGGGTGGCTTTTCTTTCCATAAAGTTTTTAAAAGAAAAAATGAATCTTTGGAAATGGTTGGGAATAGCTCTGATTATAGCCGGAGTTGTTTTCATAACCTTTTAGACACAGGCAACATGATTAATATGAATAACTATTATACGAACAACTATTGTGAGCAAATATTGTAGATAAATCTTCAATATGACAAACATGGCTAACATTGCTAAAATGGATTCAGCAGAATACCTGAAAAGGTTTTTTGTCAAGACAGACAAGAGAATATTCTTTGTTATGGCAGCATGGAATGAGGAGAAGAGAATAGCAATAGTTCTCAGAAGGCTTAAGCTTGCGGGCTATGAAAACATTGTTGTCGTCGATGACTGCTCAAAAGACAGGACTTCTGAGATTGCTTTGCGCGAGGGCGTTGCTGTGCTGCGCCATCCGATAAACAGGGGGCAGGGAGCTGCTTTGCAGACAGGCATGGCATATGCCTTAAAACATGGCGCAGATATAATTGTCCATTTTGATTCAGATGGCCAGCATAGGATTGAAGACCTGCCGGCTATGCTGAGGCCTGTGCTTGAGGGAAAGGTGCAGGTTGCGCTCGGCTCCAGGTTTTTGGATAAAAAAAATGCAGAGCACATACCTGCTTTTAGGCGGCTTACGCTTAAAATAGGAGTCCTGATTATCAGGATATTCTATGGTCTGCCTTTGAGCGACGCGCACAACGGCTTCAGGGTGATGACAAGAGAAGCTGCCAAAAAAATAAGGATCACTTCGGACAGGATGGAGCATGCCTCTGAGATTGTTGACCTGATAAAGAGGAACAGGATATCTTACACAGAGGTTCCTGTTGTTATCCTTTACGATGAATACACTCTTTCCCACGGCCAGGGGTCTTTTATGCAGGGAGTGAGAGTCGGCTTCAAAATGCTCTGGAGAAAATTCGTGAGCTAGAACCTGTTTTTACAGTATCTGCTTTGTTTACTTCTTAGCTCAACAGGCTTTTACTTCAACAGTTTCATTCCGTATTTGACCAGGCCTGGCCTGGCTGTGATTATCTTTCTCGCAAGCCTGCCTGCATTGTCCCTGCTTGTTGAGGCAAGTATCTTTTTGATTTTCTCGTCTTGACATTCCCTCACAAGGCTGTTCCAGTCTTTTCCTGAAAACCTGTCCAGGGCTTTTCTTATCATCAGGTGCGCCCATAATTCTCTTGCAAGAGTTTTTCTGAAAGTTCTTTCATATGAGCCGTTTTCAATTGTTTCCGCCAGCAGGTTTCCCGCCCTTAACCCGGGAATGATGCCTCCGCCTGTTGTCGCCTTTGCATGGCCTGCTGCATCTCCGATAAGAAAAGTACTGCTGCCGATGTCTTGTATTTTCTGCGAGTTAGAGTAAACCGGTATCAGCCCTCCCTGTATCTCTATTGTTTTTCCCTCGAATCTTTTTGTGAATTCCTTGAATGCAGCCAGTACATTTCTTCTTTTCATCACTCCAACTCTTGCGATGTTTTCTGTTTCAGGAACAAACCACGCAATATCTCTTAGGAAAGGATAGAATCTGATGGTGTTTTCTGTCTTTTTTTTAAGCTTTATTCTTGCCTGAACGCCTGTAAAATATTCTCTTTTGTCGAGCATTGCTGAGAGTGCTGCTGTTGTTGATTTCGGGCCGTCAGCGCCTATCAGAAAATCGTATTTTATTTTTTTTATCTTTTTCTCCTTTCTGTCGAACACGATTGCTTCATGGTTTTTTATGCCTGCTAAGCGGTAGTTTTCAAGAATTTTCGCTCCATTGTCCTCTGCGTTTTCTTTCAGTATGGTGTCGAATATGTTTCTCTGGAGAATAAGGTCATCTTTCTTCAGCTCGATATGCAGGGATTTGTTGTTCGGGGAGAAAACCTCAATGTCTCTGATGCTGTTTATCACAGCCTCTTTTTTTATTCTTGCCATGAGCGCCTGGCTGTGTATTGCTCTCTCTATTGATGATGTGATGATTCCTGTGCACTGTATTGGCATGCCTATCTGCGAATGCTCTTCAAACACTGTTGTATCAAGTGTCCTTGCGGTTTTCGCTGCAAAGTTAAGGCCTGCAGGCCCTCCGCCTATTACTATAGCAGTTTTCATGGCTTATTGTTTTCTATTTTTTTTTTGTCTTGTTTTGTATATCTTATTATTTTTTGGCTTTGTTGGAAAGTTCCTTTGCCATCAATCCGGTGAGCGTCTTGAATTATCTCTCTCCTTGTCGACAAGGGGGTTGTCCCTTACGGGGACACGTCGACTATCGACGGAACATCAAACGCGAACCCGATGGCAAAGGCTGAGCCGAAGGCGAAGTTTTCAACAAAGCCTTATTTTATATATTCTATTTTGTTGTATGTCCTATCTTTGTTGTATATCTCCTTTTTTGTATATATTCTGTTTTGTTATCTTCTTTTTTCTCGATTTTCTTCTTGTTTGTGCTTCCTTTATATTCTATCCTCTATAAAAACCTGCCTTTATTTTTTCGACACTCGGCTATGACAATCTTAACGAAATATTTATATACTACTTGTTATTACCATGCAGTAATGTTATGTGTTATTCATTTATTGGGAGTAAATTATTCCAATTAATTTGCTTTCGTCGGCTTTAGCCCATGCAAAGCTGAAAGGAGGTTTAAACAATGAAAAAATCTATGCTAATTCCAGTGAGCCTTTTGGTTATAGTGCTCACAACAATGCTTGTTTCTGCTGGCCAGCCTGTGTGGGAATACCAGCCAATTCTGCAGACAGACGAAGATGTGGCTTTTGCCTCTACAACCTATCCGTTGGCATCTTATGTTTTTGAGCCTGATCTGGCTCACAGAACTAATCTTTCATTCGAGCTTGCAGCCCCATTTCCTGCAAATATCGAGGGATGCGTTCTTGTGACAACAGAACACGGGGGAATCCGCAATGTCTGGTTTGACTGCGCAAAGCCAAAGCCAAACTGGAACGGCGTTGATTACCAGGGAGTCAGGGTTATCGATCCTGATGGAAATTCAGATTATACCCAAATAATAATAAATGTTGCTGCAACAGCAGATCTGCCAGTGGCGGAGATAGTTGAGCCTGCAGGCAGCATCACAGTCATAAAAGGAACAACAGTCAGCTTTATCGGCAGAGGATCAGACGCTGATTTGGGCGATGTCATAACCGGATACTTCTGGGATCTTGACAGCAGCAAAGTCGGCTTTGAAATCCAATACGGAGAGCCAGAGATTTCATACACTTATAATAATATAGGACAGCACACTATCTACCTTGTTGTTAAA
>JAZDFJ010000020.1:0-4829 GCA_043807995.1 Candidatus Woesearchaeota archaeon | reverse complement strand
TTTTCTGTATGTTTTTAAATCTTTCTATTTTCACTACTATGAAAAGATGAATTCTCTTGATTTGAGCAAAATCTTTATAAAACAGGAGAGACTCCTGTGATTATGTCTCAACTAAACCTTGAAAATATTGGAAACATTGCCCACAACTATGTGCACAAGCCGCATATTGTTGAGCCTCATGGTCTTGTTTATTATCCTCGCGAGGCTCCAGAGCTTGTTCTAAAGCTGTATGAGATGTATCCTGAAGGGCGGCCTCTTCCTGTGAGGTTAATCGGAGATTCCAGAGTGTTTTTGGAGGATGAGATTGCAAACAGCAATCTGAGTCCTGAGCTGGGTTTTGGCTTTGCCATAGTTTCAGATGGTGTTCTGAATGCCGCTAGGTGGGCAGAATATGGCCACGAGCCAATTGTGCTGAAAAACAGGGTTTACACCTTTCAGAATAATGATTTGGGCACTGCAGTGCGCCAGCCAGATATTGAGGATATCGGTGCTTTTTGCGTTTGGGAGCTAGGGGTTGTAGGCCATGAAAAGGCTGTCTGGCTAAGGTTTTTAGAAGAAGTTCATAAAACAGTGCATGCCAACAGAGTGCATATCAAGTTAAGATATATCCAATCATGCCTTCAGGGCCGTGTTTGCAGTCCTGAAAACTGAATACTTCAAAATCAAAAGCTTTATATTTCTCTATTTAATCTTTCAAACTCATGTATCCTGAAAGACCAATGAGGCCTGGCCACAAAAAGCTTCTCAAAGAGGCGATTATCAGAGAGTACCAGCTGAAAAATCCTCTTGTTATGAGAAAAGATTCTTACAACAAATTTCTTACTTCATTGAGAAAGGCAGCGCCATTTAGCATTATCCTCGGAATACTAGCGTCTGTTATTTTTGTGTACTGGCGCGGCTGGAGCTCCTTTTTCTATCTTGTGCTTTCTGCAGTCATATGGACAACAATAATAGCCGCGATTATATCCGCAATTGACAGGATGCAGTGAACAGTAAATAATCCTGCTGTTCAGCTGGATAGCTGTGATTACAGGCACATCTGTGCAGATAAAAATAAGAATTAAAAAAGAACAAGAATTATCACTTACTTTTGCTTCTTGACTATCTTGAACCTTTTATCCTTTTTTGCAGGTGCAATAGAATACTCTTTTAGCTTCAGCACTTCCTTTGCATGCTTTTCAGCGTTTTCCTTTGTGGAAAAGGTCTTTTCGCCGTGCTTTTTAGTCTTGTTCAGGCAGCTGTGCTTTCTATGAGTGCAGATGCGAAGGCTTCTTTTTACTCTTGTGCATATGTATTTCATGATTTTCACCTATAATACTAATGAGATTAAACATCCCTTTAAAAATATTTTGCCTGTTTTGGCTTTGTCTGAAATTTCATCGTAGTGCGCTCGCCTTGCTTCTGGATTCGATTGTTTTCCGAGTCTAGTGCAATCGCATATGTACTCTTAAGGCTCACTAGGCACTACTTTTCGGACAAAGCCACCTGTTTTCCTTGCTCTGCCTAGAGAACAGGCACCAAGCGAGCCTTTAAAGAAGTTTATCAATCGCGATTAAATCGGGCAACAAAAAGATAAAAAACGCGAGGCGAGCGTGCTGCTCTCCTGGCAGAGCCGTTTTCCTCGGGTGCGTTTAAAAAGTGCTTTTGCGCTGCCTAACGAAAACATTTGTTTTCGGAAGGTCCCAAAAATCCTCGAGATTTTTGATACCTAGCGAACCTTACATTTAAACATCTGCCACACTGGGATCTGGGGGAACAACGAAAAGTAAAACTGTGTGAGCGCAGTGCAAAAGTCGAGCAATAGCGAGATATCGAAAATGCAAGACATTTTCGGGACCTCTATCGAGGTTTTAAACGCACCCCTGTTTTCTCTCAAAAATATATAAACAGTGTTTTCACAGGCATGCCTTATGAGAAACATAATCTATCTTATAAGGAATTATGAGAAGCATCATGCAGAGCTCCTGATTTTGTCGCTTCTGAACCTGTTCACATCTTTCTCGAGAGGCGCGCTGGTCACTTATGTGCCTGCATTTGTGAACTCTTTTGCGGGCAGCATAGCAGTGGCCTCGCTTATACTTGCAATCCCTTTTTTTGTCAACATATTCAATGATATAGCCATAGGCAATCTCGCTAGCAGAGTGAACAAAAAAACTCTTATACTCTCTGCCCTTGCCCTTCTGGCAGTGGTCGGCATTGCTTATTTCGTCTCAGACTCGATAATCCCTGTTATTATTGGGCTTATTGTTTACGGCTTTGCAGCAGACCTTTATTTTATCCCTGCATATTCTGCTGTTGCAGCAATCTCCCCGAGAAAAGAGGATGCAGAGTATGACGCAATATTCAACAGCTTTGGCTCTCTTGGCTGGACACTCGGTCCTCTTGCTGGAGGGTTTATACTGAGCTTTTTCATCAAGGATTATATCTTCCTTTTCTTCAGCATCCTCTGCGTATTCACTTTTCTATTTGTGCTATTTGCCATGAAATCAAAGCCGAAGCAGGCAAATCATGAAAAATCATCATTTATTGAATATGCCAAAAATCTTTCAGAGCTGAAATTTCTTAACAGAGAAACCAAGACCTCGCTTTTCCTCGCGGCAATGATCCTGTTCTGGGATAACCTTCTCTGGATGATGATACCGATTTTTGTCGTATCTAACGGCATGAGTCCCCAGTATACAGGCATTTTGCTGACATTTGCCTGCCTTCCTTACATGCTGTTCAGGATTCCCGCGGGAATTTTCGAGGATAAGCTCGGCAAAAAGCAGTTTTTTATCCCTTCATTGGCTATTGTTGCGGCTTCTTTTGTGCTGTTCGGGCTTTCGAATAACATCATAATGTCTTTGCTTCTTGTTTTTGTGCTCTCAACAGGCGGAGCCATCCTGTCGCCTGCAGTTGGCGGGCTGATAATCGACAACACAATCCCATCACAGAGATCGGTTGTTATATCGCTGAGAAATATATTTGTGAATTTTGCCACAATAATCTCATTTGTCTTGGGAGGTTTGATTGCGCAGTTCTTTGGGTTTTCAGTGATGTTTATCTCCATCGGATTTGTTGTGATTGCCGCAGGGATTATCACAGAGTTCTCTCTTTTCCAGGCTGAAAGCAAAAAAAAAGAGCTGAAATAATGCGCCGGCTTTTTTGCACAAAAAACAGCGGAGAGCCGGAATATAGCTAAAGACCTGATTTTTAATATGGATTTGCTTGGTCTTTCTGGATATAATGGCAGCTTAACGATATCAGCTATTTTCGGCCGCGATTACAGATTTATCAGCATATTCGCTACCGGCTGGAAATGATAATCAGGAATTTATTATTCCTGTTTATAAATATTGTATTTACTCGAGCATAGAAATCTTTATATACCACTCTTTCTTAGAAGCGGATATACCTATTATGTTGATGGAAGGTGTGGTTAACAGGGAGTCATGGCTTTTTAGCTGTGCCTTTTAAGGTTTTGAACTTATTAGCCGGGAAAGTGTCCGATTAATAGTCAGTAATGCAGATAATCGGCAATGCCGTTTTGCAGAACAGTAAATCAATATGTTGGCTGCTGATGCTGGCTGCTGATTATTGAGGATTAACTATTCTTCCATTAAATCCACATAAAACCAAAGGTAACCAAAAAGAAAAAAGGTGGTATAAATGAAGATGAATGCAGTTCTAATTTCAGTCTTGGCAGTGCTCTTATTGACAATAGCTTTTTCACTTCAGGGCTGCGCGCCCAAAGAGGAGATACCTCCGTCAGACGAGCTTATAGGCGGGCTTCCGCTGTTTAATGAAACAATCCCTATTATCAAGCCGTCCGATGAGGTCCCTTCAAAGACTGCTGAGCATAATGTTTCCCTTAAAATATACGGCGTTGAAGGCGACCTTATAGACCTGAACCCGCTGGCAGAGGATCCTGACGGCGACTCGATTTCGATATCATTCTCAGAGCCGTTCAGCGAAAAGGGGCTGTGGCAGACCAAAGAGGGTGATGCAGGGGAATATATTGTCATAGTTTCTGCCAGCGACGGAAAAGATACGACCGAAACAAGAGTGTTAGTGTCTATTGCTCCGGGCAACAAGGCGCCGGCAGTGGAATGCCCTGACGAGATAATCGTGAATGAAGGCGACACAATAAATCTGGACTGCAATATCTATGACCTCGAAGGCGACAGCGTGATTGTTGCATATTCAGGATTCCTGCGTTCTCCAATCAAAAAGACCGGCTTTGATGACGCCGGGGAATACACTGCCGTAGTGCAGGCTTCAGACAAGGAAAAGACCACAACAAAGAAAATCACTGTTATTGTCGAGAACAAGAACAGGCCTCCTGTTGTTGAGCCTATTGCAGATATCACTGCTGTAGAGGATGATGTGATAATTGTCGAGCCAGAGGTGTCAGACCCTGACGGCGATGATATTGATGTAGAGTTTTCCGACCCTCTTGGCAAGAATTCAGGCATCTGGAACACCGAGGATGGTGACGACGGAGTGTACGATGCCTATGTGAAGGTGTCTGATGGGGATTCAACAGCCATCCAGAGGTTTAAGATAACAGTCTACAACAAGAATACAGCTCCTGTGCTGAAAAACATAAATGACATTGTCGTATACGAAGGAGAGCTTGTGAAGCTGCCTATTGACGCGTACGACCCTGAGGGCGACAAGCTCATATTAAGCTACTCAGGATGGATGGATTCCCAGGAGAGGCAGACAACATACGATGATGCAGGCAACTACACAGTGCAGGTGACTGTCAGCGACGGAGTGCTGTCAGCAAGCCAGGTTGTAGGCATAACAGTGCTTGACAAGAACAGGCCTCCTGTTTTCATAAGGCC
>JAZDFJ010000019.1:0-3169 GCA_043807995.1 Candidatus Woesearchaeota archaeon | reverse complement strand
AAACTTCGCCTTCGGCTCAGCCTTTGCCATCGGGTTCGCGTTTGATGTTCCGTCGATAGTCGACGTGTCCCCGTCAACTGAAAATCAGTTGACACCTCAGAGAGGCTCCAAAAGTTGAAAACTTTTGATACTTTAGGCGACATTCGCTTTGCTCAGCCCCCTTGAACTTGTGGGATCGAGGTTGTGAAACAACCGAGAATCGCACTTCGCTTCGAACAGCCGAAACAGTTCTGGGACAACCCCCTTGTCGACAGGGAGAGAGATAATTCAAGACGCTCACCGGATTGATGGCAAAGGAACTTTCCAACAAAGCCGCACTTAATCAAAACTTTTCAAGACAACAAAAATTCTACCGAAGGGCAATAACCTAAATGCTCTGCATTTTCAGGACCTCGCCGAGGTTTCGGATAGTGCCTATTTAATAAAAACACATATAAATACCCGTATTACTTTTCTGGAAATCAGGGGGTTGGTGTTATTCCGATGAAAGAAAAGAAAGGAAAAGATTCGAAACTAGAGACCAATCTCAAAAAAGCAAAATCCCTGCTTTTGAAATACGACTATATACTATTTGTACTGATTATCCTGCTTGTGTTTTCGCCGCATGTATGGCACTTTAATAAGGTAGAGCATAGGGGTAATGCCTACCACACAACAGCAGGCGTGTTTCTCATAGAAAACAGCTTTCTGAAAAACCACGAATTTCCTATCTGGTTTCACCACATAATGGGCGGAGAGCCACTCGGCAATATAAGCTCGCTGACATCAAATGTAATCACAACTGCGCTTGCTTTTCTTCTTAAACCTGCTGTTGCCCAGAATCTCAGCGTAATAATCCATATCCTGATAATGCTCTTTGGCTTTTATGCCATAGCCAACAAACTGCTAAAGGACAAGACAGCTGCACTGATTGCATTAGCCTGCTTTGGCACTGCATGCATGGTGGTCCAGTCGTTTTACGCAACATTCTGGCTGTTCAGCTTTGCATTTGCTTCCTGGACATTGTTGTTCCTTCACAAAGCAATAAAGGAGGACAACACATTAAGAGATTCCATAATCCTCGGAGTGCTTTTAGGGGTTGAATTCCTCGGCGGGGGCGTAATGCATTTCTACTATTCTTTGTTTCTCCTGTTTTTCTATTTCATATTCCTGTTTATCTCAGAGTTCAGTTTCAGAAATAAAAAGCTCGAGTTCAACAAGAAAAGGCTGAAAAAATACATAATTTTAGGAGTAGCCGCGCTCGTAGTCTTCATAGGCATATCATCGCCTAAGCTCGGCTACATGTTTGACTGGCTTAAATACACCAACAGAGGGGAAGGGCTGCCTCTTGAAGAGGTGTTTTCCCTTAACCTTAATTCGCAGAACTTTGTGCAATACCTGCTGTTAGGCACAGGCACACTGGGAAACCTGAGCGTGATAGCGAATCTTTTGTTCCTGGCAGGCATCTTTTTCTCTTTCAAGAAAAAAAACACGCTTGTTTTTTTCATGATATTCGCATACACATTCTATCTTGTGCTTGCATTTGCCCCGCTGCAAAACCTGCTGATAAAGATCCCTGGCATGGAGTCAGTAAGGATGATTGGCAGGATAACAATAATGAATGTATTCATAGCATCTATTATTGCGGGTTTTGGCGGCTCAGAGCTGGCAAAACTGCTGAAGAAAAAAGAATTAAGGCAGGCTGTTCCATACATTGCCTTTGCTTTATTGCTTGTGTTCAGCATTGTCTTTGTCAGATCGTTTTTCTATCCAACACTAGAGGAAAGAATGGAATATCCTGCAGTTATCTACAATTCAGATTATGCAAGAATTCTGGCCAATGACAATGATATCTTCAGGTTTCACATCAATGAGGTCCAGGGAGTTGACTATCAATTTACAAATGCTGAGCAGTATGTTTTTGGCTTAGAGTCTGTCTATGGCATCACATCAACAATGTGGGACTACCGATATTTCCACGGGTTCTTGCCAGTAGCCTTGACTGATAGAGCAAAACTGCTTGGAATGTTTAATGTCAAATATTTTCTGTCATCAAAAAAGCTCAATGAGACAACTTTGGAATTGTTCTCTGAGTTCAATGTCGGAAAAAGCAACATAAACCCGAATTACAAAGAAAATGCAACAACATATATCTATCTCAACAAGAGATTCATGCCAAGGGCATATCATTCCAAGATAAACGCTCTGATAGTTGGAAATGATTATTTTGTTGAACAGGCTGCCGGATTGTTTCTTGTCCATAATAGCTTCAATCCTGAGAAAGCATCCCTGATAATATCTAACCAGTCGATTATTGAAAACATCAGCCTTGAAGAGCTCAAGCATTACCAGTATGTAATTCTCGGGCCTGACAGTGTAAAAAGCAGCTACGGATATGAAAAGCTGCAGGAATACATCAAAGCAGGAGGAAAAACAGTTCCTTCATTGAATTCTTCGCTCAGCATTGACGAACAGTTCGGAGCATTTGTTGAGGAGACAGCAAAGGTCTCGGAACTTTATGACAAAATCGAGATAACAGAATATTATGACACAAACCCGAACACAATGGTAATGAAAACAGGAGGGATTGACGGCATTATTGTTATAGGGGACAAAATGTCCCTGTATGCCGGCTGGAAATGCAAATCTGAAAATGGGAACCTGAATATTGAAAACGCTAATTTGATAATGTCGGCCATTAAGGTCACACCAAAAGACAGCACTGTCAGATGCGACTTTTCTCCGAGCTCATACCGCTACGGCGTGATATTCAACAGCATAATCCTTGTTCTCCTCGGAGCATATATTTTGCATTATCTATATTTTGAAGTATATTCTGGACATAAACCTTCTGCTAAAGCCAAGAAGCCAATGCTGAAACAGCGGAAGCATATGGATTCCAGGAAAAAGAGCATAAAAGATAGAGACGAAAAGCCTACAAAAAAAGAGATAAAAAAAGAATATAAAGAACCTCCAACTCAAGAGCTTGAGCCTGCCGAACAGCAGACTCTGGATAATAACAAAAGAGAGAATGAATAAATATGAAGCTTTTATCGATAGTAATGCCTGCATATAACGAAGAGAAAACAATTATCAAGATACTGCAGAGAATCAACAGGATAGACTTTTCAAAAATAGGGGTTGACAGGGAGATAATAATCGTCAATGATGGGAGCACAGACAAGACAAT
>JAZDFJ010000018.1:0-3330 GCA_043807995.1 Candidatus Woesearchaeota archaeon | reverse complement strand
TCTATCTTGAATATTTGTGGGCAGTTTTCTTTTTCTGCATTTTCCAATTCTCTTTTTCCCGGAAACATGAGTTTCATGTCCATTCCTCCTTATTTTATGCCTGCATTCAGGGCATTGTTTTTCATTGTTAAGGATAATGTTATGGCAGACAGGGCAGAGTTCAAGATCGTCAAACATCTCTCTCTGCTTGCCATTGGATATCTTTTCTTCTTTTACTTTTTCCTTTACTTCCTTCTTGCAGATTTCAAATATTCTGCTTGTGTCTGGATCGTATATGCTGACTTGAATGTCATCTGCCACGTGGTGAAAGGGGATGCTGACGTCAAGAGATATTTTTATTTTCCCTTCCTTGTTGACTACTGCTGTAAACATCCAGTTGCTTCCTGATAATATTCTTGCAGTATGCTTGTCTGTAGTGCTCCAGAACGCATTCATTGAGCCGTGACTATGCCACCATAATTTCAGACTTCCTTCCTTGCCCTGTCTTGTAAGTTCCAGCATTAACTTGCCTAAATCCTCTGAATCAATCTCTGTGGTTGAATAGCTGCATTCCTGCTTCAGAAGAAAAATCTCTGTAACCACGAACATGTCCTTGATTTTCTCAACCAGTCCCATTCCGCTGACTTCGCCTGTTACTGCATTTACATAGCCGAACAGCTTCGTTAAACAGTCGAGTTTAAAATATAAATTATTCATTTGGTTTTCCTCCTGCTTTTTGGCCAGTGCTCGATTCTTCTGTAAGGACTGGCTGGGTTGTAGCTGTGCAGATAAGTGTTAAGAGCGCCTAAGATGACTGCAAATTCTGCCCTGCCCATGTATTTTGGAATCACGTCAGAGAGAGTGCCTAAGCAAGGTATTCCCTGGGCATTTACGTGCGGATGATGAAATCCTTCCACTTGTCTTGTAAGGTTGTATATTCTGACTTCGTTGCTGTCTAAAGAAACATGCATCTCGTACCTTCCAAACATGTAAGTCTTGCCTTCATGCTCGCAGTAAACCACTGGTGTTTCTGCAACAATCTCATTAAGCTTAAAGCTGATTTTTGTGAATGTATTGTTTTTTCTTAAAGCCATAATCTCTTCTATTGCCCGTTTTAATCTTTCTTCATCGTTTTCAATAGTATCTTTCATTGTCTCTGTCTGTTGCAGTCTTTTCTTTGCCTCTTCAAGCGTCTTGCTAAGCTCAATGATGTTTGCCTGGCATAACTTAAGTTCTGTCTGCGCGAATTCCATGTTTTCTTTTATGTCATTAATCTTGTAATCAACAGCCTGTTTCAGTTTGAATGCCAGTGCTTTTTTGAAAGCCTCTGTCTCCTTAATCTTTGTCTTTTCTTCTACTAATTGTGAATTATTTTTATACAGGCTGATCACCTTGTTTATGCACTGTTCATTAAGCAAAGGTATCAGGAATTTATTGGCTTCAAAAAAACGCACTTTTCCGTCTGTAATTCCGTCTTCTATCTGCGCTTGAGAATTAACTACTATCAGTATCTGCTCAGGCAAGATGACTCTGTTAACGTCATTGGTTACTTTTATCTGCCTGCCTGAAAATATGCTCAAGTATTCAAGTTTTGCTTTAAGAGACGGGATTGTGAAAATGTTGTCTTCAATCATTACTCTTTCCATTGATTTACCTCCTGTAAAAAAGAAACAGGGCTGTACCGAAAAAACAGATACGGCCCCGCCTCTCTCTTGGTTATAGAGCTCCTGCAACTTTTGGAACAACCATTACTATGTCTCCGTTTTCAAGCACAGTATCAAGCTCTACTCTCTGACCGTTTCTCTGCAATTCCTCGTTCTCCAGCTCAATACCAGCCATTGCCAGAAGATCTGCTACTGTTTCTCCGTTTGTCAGAGAATACTCCTGCACTGACTCACCCAGCTTGCCGACCTTTACCAGTTTGGGATTAGGCATTATTATCACCTCCTTTCTTTTTTGTTTTAAAAAATAATTTAGACAGGCGTGGCATAAAGCGTTGCAAAGTCAAAGATGAATTCCAGCCTGTGATTGTTCTTGTTAACGTAATCCTTAACTGCGTTGCATACCATTGCCACAGGACCTAAGACGCTGAAGATAATGCTTCTTTCTGTGCATTTGAGAGGGCTTACTTCTGAACTGGGATAAAGACTTGCCTCGTATTGCTCTATCTCATCAGGGTCCATTGGATTAACCACATATATCCTGTAGACCTGACCTCCGACTCTCACGTCAATAAAAAGCTCAGCTTCATAATTGAGCCTGCAGTTTTTCCAGATGACTTCTCTTGTCTCCATGGAATCAACCGCGCTGATAACAATGCCTTTAAGCTTCTGGTTTTCGTATTTCTCTTCAATGGCTTTTATCTTTACTTCTGTGTCAGTCTTTATTCTGTTCCTGAGACACGTAACTTTCTTTTTGCCTATGTCTTCAATTCTGTATATCTGGTTGGAAAAATTGTGCTGTTCTACAATGTCATAGTCGTAAACAGTAATATCTTTGACACCCATCTTGGCTAAGGCATAAGTTGCAAATGAGCCTATGCTTCCTGCTCCTATGATTGTTACTGCCATTTGCTCTAATCTTTTCATGTCAACTAAATCTGTCTGCCTTGCGAATTTTTTATCCATTGTTTGTTTCTCCTTTTGTTTAAACAGCATTCATCACACTGATTATTTCTCTCGCCAATGCAAATCCTGCATACAAATTCCTTTTCAACCTTGCTGAGTGATTTTTGAATAAGCTGTTCAGCAATCTCTGTCATCGGCTTTTTGTAGAATCTTTTCAGCCGGTAGATTGTCTTTGTCGTTTTCTCGCTTAATGCCGGGCTGTACATCAAGTTCCTCCTTTCTGTTTAAAGAAACAGTTTCGCATTCAGACCATCCACAGCATGAACACATGAGACAGCCTTTGGAATTTATGAGCTGTGCCTCGCATTCCGGGCAAAACTCCATAGAATCACCCCCTTTCAAATAAAAAAAGCATCCGCTGTGTGCAGATGCTCTTTCGCTGAATCCTATCTTTGAGATAAGATTTTTAACCTCTCATCAAGAGAAGTTATGATTAAGTTTTTATTGTGGTAATGAAGAAAGAGGAGTTTAAATATTTTGTAAGCAAATAGTGTTAGTTGGAAAAGGGAGAAGAGGATGTATGGATGGACGATTTTAGAACTGCATTGTTTCCCTATTAACAGGTATTTTCACTTAATTCACAAATTTCGAGGAGAAAACAAGGGAAAGGGCAAGGATAGGGAAAGGGTTACTTGTGAAAGATTTTACAAAAAAACTCAGAGTTTCTGAGGACACTATTCTCAACTGGGAAATACTGAACATCAATCCTATGGGAAAGAATATA
>JAZDFJ010000017.1:0-2904 GCA_043807995.1 Candidatus Woesearchaeota archaeon | reverse complement strand
GCATTGCTGTTCATAAAGTCAAGGCCTATCTCGCCCAGAGCGATTACCTCATCCCTGTGCTTTTTTATGAACTCAATCTCCTCGTCGACATTGATGTCGATATCTTCTTTTTTCATTTTCATTGCAAGCTGCTCTCTTCTGAGCGCATCCATCGGGTATAATCCGAGCGCAGCTTTTATCAGCGGGTATTTTCTGGAAAGCTCCAGTACTTTTCTGTTGCTGTTTTTGTCTGTGCCGTTGCTTATGACTGCAGCAACACCTGCTTTTTCAGCCCTTTGCAGAACTTCAGAAAGATCATTCCCGTATTCATGCATATCCATGTGTGCGTGTATGTCGATGAGTTTCATTTTGCAAACCTGAATAATTTCTTTTCAAAATCAGCAATCCTGCCGTCGTTGGTTGCGACGCCTTCTCTGCTGAGCAGAGCTATCTTGTTGCTGACTGGCTTTCCGCTCAGTTTTCCGTTGAAGCCTCCTATTTTCCCGCCGGTTCTCACGACCCTGTGGCATGGTACTTGCGGAGCATAGGGATTTTTTCTCAGTGCATTGCCGACTGCCTGGCAGGACCTGCATTTTATTTGCTTTGCAATCTCCTTGTAGGTCGATACCTTCCCTTTAGGGATTTTTCTGCACGCAGAATACACTTTCTCCTCGAATATGGTCGGCATGAAGATGAAGTGATATGCTGGTTTATTAATTTGATGATTTTTTACTCATACTTCATTTTCCTGCTGTATTCTTTATGGTCGAGAATATCAAGAACAAAAGCTATTATTCTTATTTCAGATCCGCATCCCTGTTCTTATGGCTTTTTGCAGCTTTGTATCTGGGTTGTGTATCCACACAATGCCGTGGATTGATACTGCGATTTTGTTGCTTTTGTCAAGATAATCAAGTATCTCTTTCAATGTATTGTGGTTGACCTGCTTTGGGAGAATCTTTTTAAGCCCTGCGATTGTTATCTCTGTCTGGTCCATCTTCTTCAGGGTGTCCTCTACCATTACAACAGTACTGAGCCTTGGAGAAACTGTTTTCCTGACCTTTTTTGTTTTTTTCATCTTAATCAGCTAATATCAAAAAGTTATTGATTCATAACAATTGGATATTAATAAGTATTTAAAGTTTGCGGTTTTAATACCTATACTTCTGCTTTTATCATCTCAAAATGTTCTTTTGTCATCTCTTTCTTGTATTTCGCTGCAAGCATTATAAGCCTCTCCCTGTCGAGCGCAATGCCCTTTTCTTCCAGCGGTTCCTTCATCTTTCTGCTTGTCATGAAATGCACGAACTGGGTGACATTCTTGGGCTTTTCGCTTCTTCTGCACCTTTCAAAATCGATAAGCACAGGCCTGCCTCTCCTGACTATGACGTGCTTTTTCGGGGATGTCATCTCAAACTTGTTTATGCCAAGGCTGTCCATGACAAACATCTGGTCAAGCACATCAAGAAGAACTTTTTTTATCTTCTCCTTTTTATAGGAAACTTCGACTTCGGGAGAAATTTTTGGGGGATGATGAATACCCCGGTCTTCAGGTCGAAATTTGCTATTCCAAAAATTCGCCTTTAAGCGAGGCGCGCAAATACCCTGTGCCTTTAGGCCGGGGATAGCGCCGAGCAACGAATTTTTGTTATTTTTCCCTATGAAATCAAGAATGCGCTCTCCATCTATGAACTCCATCCTAAGCTCTTTCCCGTTGAAGCTGTGGAATTTCGGGCCTATATTGTGCTTGTTCAGAATTTTTAGAAACTCAGCCTCATTTTTTAGGGTGTCGATTCCTGCATCAGGGTTTTTTTCCTTTACAATCAACTTTCTGCAGAATTTTCTCTCGAGAAAAACAACTCCTCTTTTTCCTTTTGCAAATAATCTCTTATTATTCATTTTCCGCATAAACCTGGTTTGCTGTCGGGTTAAAGCGCAGAAAACCCCTGCACAGCCTTACCGCATCAGGAAACAGCTGTCCATCATCAGCCATTCTGAATCTCGCTTTTAGCTCGTCAATGCCATTTTCTCTTGGCACACTCTCTTTTGGCATGCTTCTTAAGTCAAAAACCAGCTCACAGTTGCCGTCTTTTCTTTTTACTTCTGCATCCTTTGTGTAGCAGTGAAGCTCCCATATGCCGTCTGTATTAATCAGATAGATAATGTTTGTCGGTATTTTCTTGACGCGCGGGTCCTGAATAAGTTGCCTGTTTCTCAGAAACCATGTGAATATGTCGCAGCTTCCCTCAGGGACATCAAACCTTTGCTCAAGCGCAGGGATATAAACAGAATCGCCCTCAAAAACCATATGGTCGACTTTGAATATCCTGTCCTCATCCCTGAATTCTCTGTGCGCCATGATTTCCCGGCCGTATCTTGTTTTTTCAGGACTCTCTGCCTCAAGCCCTAATTCTTCGCAGCCGAGCCTTCTTGTCACGACAAAGTTTTCCAGCGGATTTCCGCTGCTGTCAAAATAAGTCCTTGCAGTGGCATCCAGGCACATCCCGTTTTTTGGAACAACAATATCAAAGCTCACTGCTGCTGTTGCTGAGCCGCAGGAATAGGAAAGCGAGAGCTCAAGAGTGCCGTGGTTTATGTCGAACGGAAGCAGACCAAAATCAGATGCGACTTTGTATGCTGTTGTCTCAGAAAGATAGTTGTGCAGGTTTTCTTTAATATCCGCCGCTTGTGCCTGCAGCAGCAATACCAGCGCAGAACCAAGCATTGAAAATATGGCAAGCCTTCTCATGTTATCCCTGTTTTTCATTCCAAAGACAATTCATATACATAAAGAGTCTCGAACGGAATCTTTAGCTTATCTATCTGCCTAACCCTGAATCCGAGAATTCCTGCTGTTTTATCAATCTTTTGCTTTTTTGACAGCGAGCTGAAAAGGAGAAGAATAATACCTTCTTTTTTTAAATG
>JAZDFJ010000016.1:0-2075 GCA_043807995.1 Candidatus Woesearchaeota archaeon | reverse complement strand
CCTGTTCTTTACTGTGCTGCAAATGCTTTCGATCTCTTTGGTTGTGAATTTCACAATGCCTGAGGAATTCTTTCCCCTGAAGCAGACTGCCACAGACTCTTCGCTTGGGTTGAACATGTTCTCGTTGATAAGAACCTCTTTTATCAAGCCTGATGTTTCCAGCCTGACAACTCCATCCTGATTCTCCTTTTTAATCTTTACCTGCATAAAGCACCCCCTGCTCCTACCATGCCATAAAAATTTCAGGAGTATTTAAAGATTTATGAGGTAGAATATAGATTTATGGCTGTATAAAAGAATAGAAACGCGTTCTAAAAAGAATATTTATAAATCCTCTATAATCACTTGCATCATGGCCGCTGAAATACCTAAGATAAGCCCGAAAGACAAGTTCAAGCTAAAGCACTTTATCAAGGAGCTTGAGCAGTACAAGGGAAGGCATACAGAGCTTGTGACAGTCTATATTCCGCAGGGATACGACCTGAACAAGATAACTGCGCATGTTGCCCAGGAGCAGGGCACTGCATCCAACATAAAAAGCAAGCAGACAAGGGACAATGTCATTTCTGCTCTTGAAAAGATGAACCAGCACTTAAAGCTATTCACAAAGACGCCAGTGCACGGGCTTGCAGTGTTTGCAGGCAATATTGCAGAAAGAGAGGGTCAGCAGGATTACAGGGCGTGGAGCATTGAGCCGCCAATACCTTTGAACCAGCGCCTGTACAGGTGCGACAAGGAGTTTGTTCTTGATCCTTTGAGGGAGATGACAGAGGACAAGGGGATGTACGGCCTTGTTGTCATGGACAAGAGAGAGGGAGATGTCGCAATACTCAAGGGAAAGACGATAATTCCCATAGTCAATTCACAGTCATATATTCCAGGAAAGTTCAAGGCAGGAGGACAGTCATCTGTAAGGTTTGCGAGAAACAGGGAATTGTCTGCAATAGACTTCTACAAGAAAATAGCAGACCAGATGAAGGACAACTTCTACGGAAAAGAAGAGATAAAAGGAATACTCGTCGGCGGGCCTGGCCCGACAAAATACGAGCTGGTGGACGGCAATTATATTCTCGAGCCATTGAAAAAGAAAATACTCACCATAAAGGACCTGAGCTACACAGGAGATTTCGGATTAAGAGAGCTTGTCGAGAGATGCGAGGACATTCTTTCAAAGGAAGACATTGTCAGGGAGAAAAAGGCAATGACAAAGTTCTTTGATATGCTGGCCAAAAAACCCGGAATGGCGAGCTACGGAGAAAAGGAGACATGGAAAATGCTCGAGATAGGCGCAGTTGACACGCTGTTGCTTTCAGAATCTCTCGACGACGAAGCAGTAGAAAGGTTTGAGAAAAAAGCAGAAGAGCTAGGCACAAATGTCGAGATAATAAGCGTTGAGACACAGGAAGGCGTGCAATTGAGAGAGATGGGCAAGATAGTTGCGATTCTAAGATACGAGGCGCAGCTGTAATAGGCTTTGTCCACAGCAGCGCCAAGCAAGCCTTGAAAGTTGGGATTTGACTGCAAATAAATCTGATAAATAAATCTGATAATAATCTATTCTATGATCTCGGCGAGTGTACTGCGTTTTTGGACAAAGCAGATGTGATTCTATAATCATACAAGAGAATAATCTTCAGTTCCATTTCTGCAACTGTTTCATTTCTGGGAGTGTCTTTTTTCTGGAAGGATGATTATTATACCGTCGAGATTCTATATTTGTTCATAAAACTGATTTGAGGTGCATGAATATGAAATCAGAACCAAATGACTTTATTCCGATTCCTTTTGGACGAACAGATAATTTGCTGTCATGGCCAAAGAAATTTCCATCATTTCTCGAAGAGCGTTTATCAAGACCGCGAGTAGATTGCATAGTAAATAGAGGACCTCCGGTCCATATACCAAATTACGAGCATGCTCCTTGTGTTGGCGATTGTGAAACGTGCTCTCTTAATCCGAACAAACAATTTTCACGCCCATTGTCATGGAATACCGGATACTTTCAAAATAATTCTCGCTCTTCAGGAAATTCATATTCTGGAGAAAAAACAACAACCAGCAGATGATTTGCTGTG
>JAZDFJ010000015.1:0-2647 GCA_043807995.1 Candidatus Woesearchaeota archaeon | reverse complement strand
GTAAGACCAGAAACACTGGTTTCCAGCGGAATGCAATGGACAAGCGAGGGAATTTCTTTTAAAACATCCCAAAACTGCATCAATAGGTATGAAATGTACAGAAAATACATGGTCAATCCAGACGGCTCAAATCTTAGAGTTGTTGAACAGAAGAAGCAGGGGTATTGATGGGGGTGATAAACATGAAAAATGCGACTTTGATCTTAATTGGATTAGGGTTATCTATCTTGGGCGGGTGTGCGACGACTGAAAGCAGAACACAAAAAGATTTAGGTTATCAACGGTTTTATAGTTCATGGGGGAATTACAGATTGGTTAAAAAAAGCAATGATGTTTATTTGCAGACTTTAAATGGAAATCTTGATAAGCAGATTACTCATACGCCGAAAATTATTGAAATTGATGCACAGCCTTCAATAGATGGAAAATGGATTGTATATGAAACTCAAGATGCGGTTTTTCTCAGCCCAATTTTTAAATTTTATCGTGTGCCTGTTGATAAAGATGATAGTGAGGGAGAACAGATTACCAAGGGAGAAGCAGAATCATTAACATCTCATTTATTCTATTAATCCTTACTTATAAGAAATTAATTATTCACTTGCTGTCTGCACATTAAGCGGAGAGATTTAATCAGATTCCGCAAGGAGGTTTGACATGGCAAGGATTGTAACCTTGTTCTTATTTTTATTATGCTTTTCGGTGTTCTTGTTTTTCGCCCACGCGCTATTCGCACCGGTCATTGCGGCACTTTCAGTTCTTCTTTTGATATTCCTGATAACGCAATATAACTCTTTTGTCAATCTCGAGGAGGCAGTCAACAAGAGCTGGGCAGATATAGATGCTGACTTGCAGCAGAGAAGCGATTTATCTGCGCGACTGGTTGAAATTTTGAGAAGCTATATGAAACACGAGCATTCCACTCTTGAGGATGTGACAAACGCGAGAAAGCAGTTCTCAGAGGCAAAAACGCTCAACGAGAAAATAGACTCTGCCGGAAAATTCGAGGATGTCATGGGAAAGCTGCTTGTTGTCGCAGAGCAATACCCCAATCTCAAGGCTGATGCATCATTCAACAGAATGGTGGACACTCTTACCGATCTTGAAGAGAACATCTCGGAATCGAGAAAGGAGTTCAACAGAAGTGTCAGGAATTACAACGTCACGTCAAAAAGTTTCCCTGCTAACATGGCTTTTATGGTTATGGGCGCAAAAGCCATAAATTATTTTAACACTGGAGAGAACAGCAAGATGTCTTCAAGGCTTGATTTTGATGATACTGAAAGGAACAAGGTTTTGCCCGGGAACATCTGCCCTAAATGCAATTCCATGGTTTCAGAGAATGCGAGATTCTGCAGAAGCTGCGGAACCAAAGTGAGTTAGAGAGATGCCTTATTGCGAGCAGTGCGGATATAAATTTGAGGATGGCGATAAATTCTGTGGCGGATGCGGTATATCTTTTACTTCCCAGGAATTGCCAGCAGAAAAAAAGCTAGAAGAGATTGCTCAGGAAACAACAAGGGAACTGGAAGAGCAGGAAGAAATCCATGAGAAAGATGCTGAACCAGAAGTTGCCAGCCCGCCACAGCAGCGAATATACAAGCCGTTAATTTACGCCATTTTGATTGTGCTTGTTTCTGTTTTTTCCATCCCCTTTTTTATGAAGCCATTTCATGGCAAAACTAAAATTGCGCTTAAAACAAAGCCCGGCATATCATTTTTTGAGGACTTCAAATCTTATAATAATGGCGGCTTCATAGATGGCAAGCCTCATTGGACAAGCAGCGATAGCTATTACTCTAAAGGTTGGCATGTAGACGATGCCAGAACTTTCAAGTACATACATTTTCATCCAAGCCCTTGGCCAGGAGGATTTAAGCTCGGCTCTAATTATGCCACTTATCACGCAAAATTTTCTCATAAAATCAGCTCATTATGGCTGGAGGTTAAATATTCGATACTGCCAAACAGCGAAATGAAGGTATATCTATCGGGAGATGATAAAAGCTGGGTTGATGTAACACAGGCGATTGGCATGGTCAGTTCAACCGGAGAGGGTGTTTGGAAAATGGCTTACGCTGATATAAGTACATGCATTCCCGAGGCCGGTATAACAAATGATGTTTATGTTAAGTTTACCGGCGCAGCCTACAGCGGGTCAGGATGGGGAGCGCACATTGCTGAGGTGAAAGTAACTGCAAGCTATACTAAACACTGACTATTTTTATAGACTTTACACCGTTTGTAGGACCAAAGTGAAAAGAATTCTTTTTTTCCTTATTTCAGCATTCTTTTTAGCCTCATGCGCGACAATTCCAAAACAAGCTGAGAATTACATTGATTATTCTGATCCTGCCACTATAGACCGGATTCTTGCAACCAATCCAGACACAATTTCAAAAGAGCAGTTCTATCAATGTGAATTTGCAATAATGAGCGGTTTTTCAGGCTCAGGAGGAAATTATCTTGAAGAGCCTTTAATTGAATGGCTCAGAAACGCTGAAAATTCATTCAAGGCAAGAGGAATAGAGTTGAAGGATAAATATGAGAGGCATTTTGTCTTTGCAGATTCCTATCTTAATTATGGAATGCATGAAAAGGCATTGGAGGAATTTAGAGGTTTAAAATGCCAGTGGGGCATAGAGCT